>JAKSPQ010000151.1 GCA_024404665.1 Clostridia bacterium | reverse complement strand
GCGCCGCCCGTTACGATGACTGTTTTGCCTTCGAGTTCAAGCCAGGAATTTGCCATGGTATGATACCATCCTTTGTTAATAAATAATCAGTTTACTAAAATTAAGAATTAAATGTGAGAATCATTCGCGGCCTTCGTTTTCTTCCGTTTCTATTGCTTTTTTAATATAGAAAACGGAAGTGAAGAAGGTGGCGGTGTAGGTTAAGAATGCCCATACGATATCCTCGAGATACCCGAGAGGAATCTCTATGAGCTCATCGGCGGACTCCGGGGCTCCGAGCTGGATATCGTAAATCAGTCTAGAAATCACGAGCTGTGCCAGAATGGCAATTGCCGCATAGATCAGACCGGAAAGCACGGGATTTCTGAAAGAAATAAAGCTCTTGAAGGGGAAAGCGCCGGCATGGTCTCCGTCATACTCACGTCCGAGTACTCTGCAGGCCTTGCGGACTTCCAATCTCCTCAGAATATGAAGCTTTGAGTAGTATCTTGTAACGAATACCGCAAGAATGTGAATAACGATATCGATTATAACAACAAGAGAAGTGGATAGATAATCGGAAACATCAAGGGTGGCGGGGCCCTCATGAACGGCGGTTGACACTATGGTGAGAATTCCGCGAAGCACGGGAACGGAAAGAATTACGATATGCAGGTATTTTGCGGACTTGGGAGCCGGTGCGGTATCTACGGTTTCCACATAAACCGAGCAGCAGGCGGTAGCAAGAAGAAGAGCCGTTACACCGTATTCCAGTATGTCAGCGACAATTCCTACGATTACGGGAAGTATGCCGCCCGCATATACGACATCCGATACAAGCCCGATGTAAATCGGATGTACGGCGCATGTAAGTACCACGGTAAGAACGGCAGCGATAAGGGTTGCAAGATAAAACCTTTTATTCATGCTCATTTTGATAATCTCCGATTTCAGTTCTCGTTAATTTTCAAATTAAAATTAATCATCGGGTCGCTATCGGGAGCCTTTTTGCCGAGATGATCGTAGGCTCTTGGGGTAGCGATTCTGCCTCTCGGCGTTCTTGCAAGGAAGCCGATCTGAATAAGATAAGGCTCGTATACATCCTCGAGTGTTACGGCCTCCTCGCCGACCGTGGCTGCAAGAGTTTCAAGTCCTACGGGGCCTCCGTTATAAAAATCGATGATGGCGGACAGCATGCGCTTGTCTGTGTTGTCAAGTCCCAGAGCATCAATTTCAAGCTTTTCGAGCGCGTATGCGGCGTCCTCCGGGACAATCTCCGTGTGGCCGACAACCTGCGAAAAGTCGCGTACTCTCTTTAAGAGTCTGTTGGCTATTCGGGGTGTGCCGCGCGATCTTCCGGCAATTTCGGCGGCGCCCGCGGGAGTAATTTTCATTCCGAGAATATCTGCGCTTCTGATTACTATTTCGGTAAGCTCGGCGGGGGTATAGAGCTCAAGTCTTGAAATAATACCGAAACGGTCGCGGAGAGGCGTGGATAGCTGTCCTGCACGCGTGGTGGCTCCGATAAGTGTGAACGGGGCAAGATCTATACGTATGCTTCTTGCCGCCGGACCCTTTCCGATGATAATGTCTATCGCATGGTCTTCCATCGCGGGATAGAGAATTTCCTCAACGGAACGCTGCATGCGGTGGATTTCATCGATGAAGAGCACGTCACCCTTCTGAAGATTGGTAAGGATGGCGGCAAGATCGCCCTGCTTCTCGATTGCCGGACCTGACGTTACCTTGAAGTTTACCCCCATCTCGTTAGCGATGATGGCGGCAAGAGTTGTTTTTCCGAGTCCGGGAGGTCCGTAAAGAAGGACATGGTCAAGGGTTTCGCCTCTGAGCTTTGCAGCCTCGATGTAAACCTTAAGGTTCTCCTTGATTTTTTCCTGACCGATATATTCGCTGAGTCTGTGAGGCCGCAGCGAAAGCTCCGCTTCTTCATCGCCGGGAGCATAAACGGTACTCATAAGTCTGTTTTCAAAATCGGATTCTTCGAAAACCGCTGGATTCGAATTCGTTTCTATCATTGTTTATAACCTTTCGGTAAATGGAGCTTGACAGTTAAATCATATTCTGTTGAGCTTTTTGAGGGCTGCTCTGATTATATCCTCTGGAGGCTGAGAGCAGTCAAGTCCGGACAAAGCGGCTGCGGCCTGCTGCTTGGAAAAGCCGAGAACCATGAGCGCTTCAACCGCGGCGTCGGCATTGCTTCCGGTTCCTGCGGCAGCCGCGCTCACATCGGTGACAATGCCTGCGTTTTCGGCAGATGTTCCGGCCTTAAGCTTGTCCTTCAGCTCGAGAATAATTCTGGCAGCGGTTTTCTTTCCGACTCCGGGGCAGCCGGATATAGCCTTGATATCCTCTCCGGCGATACTCAGGGCGAGCTTTTCCGGGGAGAGAGTGGAGAGAACCGACATTGCTACCTTGGGACCTATGCCTGAAACGGAAATCAGCAGTCTGAAGCATTCAAGCTCCTCCGAAGAGAAGAAGCCGTATAGCTCAATTCCGTCCTCTCTCACTGCCATATGCGTGAGAAGAAAAACGTTCTTTGCTTTTTCCTTTCCGTAAATCCCGGCAAGGCGCGATCTCGTGCCCTCGCTTACCGAAAGCTTGTAACCTACGCCTGCAGCTTCAATAACCGCGAATGACGTGTCGAGATGAATGAGCTCGCCTCTGATACTGTATAGCATTAATCGTTCCTTTCGTCGGGAGTTTCGGTTCCGGAATTCCCGCTCGGGTTTTCTTCGTTAGTATTGTTATCTGCGGATTCCGGCTCCTCCGAAGCGTTTGTCTTTTCAGCCGGAGCCTTCCCGTTATACATATCTATGATGCCTTCGGGCGCAGCTTCGTGATAGTAATCGTCAAGCTCGTCCTCATACGAAGCGATTTCGGTCTTCTGACGTTCAATCTGTGCGAAGAACGCGGAAATCTGCTTTTCGAATATCATAATCAGTATGAAAAGTATGAGTGAGAGCGCGGAAATCGCACTGCCGAGGATAAAAATGGTGGGAGCATATGTGAGCTTAACCGTATGATCTCCGGCACCTTCGATTCTGAACGAAATCATAGCGTCCAGCGATTTTTCTATGTCGACACGTTTGCCGTCAACGGTTACGTGCCAGCCCTCGTCGTATGGAAGAGTTGTGAACATAAGCTGGCTGTCGCAGTCGGTTGTTACGGTGCCCTCGAGCCTTGTGGATTTCCAGTCATCGGAGATTTCCACATTTTTCGCGGAGAGGATTTCGAAGGCCTTTTCAAAATCGGCGCGGTTTAACTGAAATACGGAATTGCAGTTTTGCTTGACGTAAAGGACGTCGGCATCGAGGGTCATGGAAAGCGTGATTTCCTTGCCCTCGGGGAAGTAGCCGAGAGAGAAGATTCTCGTCGTCTCGCCTCCGTAGAAGTTGCCGAGAGACTTTCCGTTGACTTTCATCTGAACCTCTCTCGCGTAATCGGAGGGAAGATAGAAATAAACCTCGCCTTCGGAGACGGTTTTAAAGGTATAGATGAGGACGGCTGCTGATTCGGAGCTCGTGTGAGTGTATTTGTAGTGGCCCGCGATTGTTGATGAAGTTATGTTATTGGTCTGGGTTTCGTATTCGAGAGGAGTAAAGACCTCGAGGGCTTCATCGCCCGTCATGGCCACGATAAGCGCGTTGAGACGGTCCTGGGGCGTCGCATAGTTGTTTAGCATGTTGAAGTCAGCAACGGCATCGTCAACACCGTAAACAAGCGAGAGCGCGTAAGGATTGAGATACGTCATATAATCCTTGGAGTTGACCGTAACCGTTTCAAAGCCGGCATCGGAATAAAACGCGTTGTATCTGTCCTCGTCCTCGGCGATGATGTATTTCATGCCGATTAGGGAATCGTTAACGGGGTTGCCTCCGAGATACTTGGACCAATGCGATCTCGATGCGTATCCGATCCTCGCAAGGAACTCAATAGTCGCTTTATTGAGCGTAGAAGTGGAGTTTGTGATACCGCGGATATTCAGAGCCATATTGTCGCAGTATTTTCTGTGAGCATCCTTTTCGAAGCGGAAGAACGATTTGTCCGACTCGACGATTTCCGTAGTCAGAGGTCTCAAAGCCTGAATGAAGTCGTTGTAAGAGGAATAGGAGGAATAGATTACGTCGTTTCCGAACTCCACGCAGCAGACGATTCCGTTGGCAAAGGCTTCTATGCAGACGATGATGCCGATAATCAGCGATATTGCGTGGGGCTTCTTTGATTTTACCGCAATGCAGAGCGTGACTCCTACCACGATGAAGAAGAAGAGCGAAAGCCATACGGTCAGGAGCGTCTCGAGAGGCTGGTCAAACTCGGTTTTGCCGTTGATTCTTTCGACTATCGCATGATAATAGAACTTCTGCGCGGTGCTGAGGAAGAGGACTAAGAACGCAAGGCAGGCACCTATGATTTTTCCGCTTGATTTCCGGATTTCCCCGACGCCCTTGAAGCCGAGTACGATCATCATGAAGGAGAACATGAAGCTGTATCTGTAATTGAGCCAGTTGGGCTTCTGGAAGCCGTGCCAGACCATATCGACTGTGTTGACGGAGAAGCAGAGGAACAGAATAAAGAGAATGCCGCCCGCAAATACCTTTTCTCTTACCGAGAATTTCTTTGAGCAGAAATATACGGGAATGCAGTAGAGCGTGATAATTCCGCAGTAAATGAAGGGCAGGCCCTCGGGTCTTACGGTATCGTATGCGCCGGGAAGCAGCTTAGTGAAGAAATCCATGAGATCGAATCTGATATCAAATGAGAAATCGGGATTCGAGAATGTATTCTTGCCGAACTGCAGAGAGTAGTAAGCGGTTGCGACTATGACCATGGAAATGCCGATCGCAAGAAGCGCGCCGGCAATTCTGAAAAATGATTTGCGGAAATGATTCTTTGCGCCGAGGTGGTTGTTTCTGTTCTCCTCGTTTCTCGAGTAATAGTAGTAGAAGAAATAAATCAGAGTAAAGATGCAGCACATGTATCCGATGTAGAAGTTCGAAAGCATGATGAGCGCAAGCATCGATACGAACAGACGGTATTTTTTGTTTCTGATGAGTTCTTCTATGCCGAGTGTCAGGAGAGGGAGCCACATCAGCGCGTCAATCCACATTGAATTGTGCTGCTGAACCACGGCATACGAACACATGGCGTAAAGAACCGAGAATATCCCGATGTTGATCTTTTGGGACTGTGAGGATAATATGACGAGTTGGTCGCCCCCGCTATCTCCGAATAGTCCTGCTTTGATTAGGGAGGTG
>JAKSPQ010000150.1 GCA_024404665.1 Clostridia bacterium | reverse complement strand
AAGAACGGCAAAAGCCCGTCAGCCCCAGTATTTTCTGTCAAGGCTTCTGAGCGCTATTGCCTGCGCTATGTGCTCCGCTTCTATGATTTCCGAGGAATCAAGATCCGCGATTGTTCTGGCCATTCTCATAACCCTGTCATAGCCTCTGGCGGAAAGCCCCAGACGGTCGTACGCGCTCCTTAGCAGCTCTGAGGCCTCCTTGGTTGTCCGGCAGGTTCTTCTGATTCCGGCTGCGTCAAGCTGGGCGTTGCAGAATACGTTTTCGAGTCCGCGCTTTCCGCCCGAAGCGATTTCTTCCTCCAGTCTCTTTCTCATGAATGCTCTCGCCGCAACCACCCGCGCTCTGATCGCCGATGAAGGCTCGGACGGCGCCCCGGAGGCCGAAAGCTCCGTAAATGACAGCGAGGGAAGCTCAACCTGTATATCTATTCTGTCAAGCAGCGGACCGCTGACCTTGGATATGTATCTTTTGACGTCGGCCGGAGTGCAGGTGCAAGGCTTTGTGGGATGACCGAAATAACCGCAGCGACAGGGATTCATGGCGGCAACCAGCATGAAGGAGCAGGGAAAAGTCACTCTTCCGCTGGCTCTCGTTATGGTTATTTTTCTGTCCTCCAGCGGCTGTCTCAGCGTATCCGTGACAAGCTTGGGAAACTCCGGCAGCTCGTCAAGGAACAGTACGCCGTTATGGGAGAGTGATATTTCTCCGGGCCCCGGGTTTGTTCCTCCGCCCACAAGAGATACCGCCGACATCGTGTGATGGGGAGAACGGAACGGCCTGGTTGTCAAAAGCGAAATGTTCTCCGGCAGTATTCCGGAAACCGAATGTATTTTTGTCGTTTCGATGGCTTCATCGAAGGTCAGCGGAGGCAGAATCGACGGCAGCCGCTTGGCCAGCATCGATTTTCCGGTTCCGGGAGGACCGATGAGCAGTATATTGTGTCCTCCGGCAGCCGCGATTTCCATCGCGCGCTTAGCGGAGGACTGTCCCTTTACATCGATGAAATCGATGCCGCCGTCGTAGGCCTTGTCGAAGGCGTGAACATCACCCTTTACCGGTGTTATCGGCTCTGTTCCGTTCAGATGATTTACAAGCTGTTTTATAGTTTTTACCGCGTATACGGTTATTCCTTCTACGGCGGCAGCCTCCTTTGCGTTTGCTTCCGGTGCGTAAAATTCGCTGAAGCCTGCCTCCTTTGCGGCCGCGCACATGCACAGTACGCCCTTGATTCCTCTTACGGCTCCTGTCAGAGAGAGCTCTCCGACAAAGCATTTGTCCGTCAGAACCGCATCCTGCCTGAGCGTACCCCCGCAGCGTAGAATGCCTAAAAGCATGGGCACGTCAAAGGCGGAGCCCTCCTTTTTTCTGTCCGCGGGAGCGAGATTGACCGTCAGAGCCATCTCCGGAAATCTGAAGCCGCTGTTGAAGCAGGCACTGTGAATCCGTTCGTTTGCCTCCTTTACGGCGGCATCCGGGAGTCCCACAAGCCAGAAGCCGGGAATGGCCGGATATCCGTCAACCTCAACCGTGACGGTATAGCTTTCAATGCCGGATAATCCCGCGCTGAATACTGTCGATAACATTTAACACCCTCTTACTTTTTTATTGATTTTTTATTGAGTTTATATTATAATTATAAAGATAATCTGATCGGAGGAACGATAATTTGGCTTATTTTGAAGCACTGGCAGATATATTGCTCGATTCCCTGAAGGATCTGGCTCTTATTCTGCCCGTTTTATATATTACGTATTTTTTAATGGAATTGCTCGAGCATATTGCGGGGGACCGTACGCTTGATTTTCTGAAGCGCTCGCGTGTCTTCGGCCCTCTTGCAGGAGGACTTCTCGGAGCAATACCCGAGTGCGGAATCGCCGGAGGCGTTGCCGGCCTTTATGCCGGAAAGGTAATTACGCTCGGCGCATTTGTTGCTGCCGTTATGTCGACATCGGACGAGATGATTCCGGTCATGATATCAGGCGGAAAAATCGGCAGCCTTATAGCCTTTGTCGGCTATAAGCTTGTATTCGGCATCATCGCAGGCTTCATTGTCGATTTTGTCCTCCGCTTCACAGGGAAAGTGAAGTGGTACGAGCTGATGAACGATTTCGGCCTCAAGGGCCGCAGACGGGAGATCTGCGGAATCTGTACCGATGACAGCTGCGGCTGCGGTCACGACCATATTACCGATGCTTCCGAGGGCAGTGCCGAGGAGCACTGCGGACATAAGCTTTGGCTTTCGGCTCTCATTCATACGCTTAAGATCGGAGGACTGATTTTTGCCGTGTCGCTGTTAATAGGTGCCGTTTTTGAGCTGACGGATTCCGAAAAGCTTGTGGGAACTCTTGCCGGAATTCCCGTGGCGGGCGAGCTCATTGCCTCACTGTTCGGACTCATACCCAACTGCGCCGTATCCGTTACGCTCAGCAGCCTTTACATAGAAGGCGTTATAGGCGCCGGCCCCATGATGGCGGGACTTCTCACAAACGGAGGAGTCGCACTGCTTGTCCTTTTCAAAATAAGAAAGGGTAAAAAGTATCTTTGGGCAAATCTTGGGATTTGTGCGCTGCTCTGGGCGCTCGGCGCTTGCGGAGGACTTCTCGCATCTTTGATCTTATGAAAAAACCGACATCTGTAGCTTCTTACAGGGAATTAAAAAGTACTGTTTTTTAACAGTTTTGGATTTTCGGATTTCAATCATTAACATATTATACCACGCAGTTAACTATTAGTCAATAAAAATATCATAAATTGTTAACATTTTGGAAACAAACACCGGCTTTTAGCATTGCAGTATGGCTTTCGCTTTGTACGACTGACTTATGACGGTAAATTAAAGGCGTTGTTCAGCAGAAGTAATGTTGAACTGCATCAAGATGCAATGAAATTCATGAATCCTTTGATTACTCAGTCGGTTCAGGGCATGCAGACGGCGGAAACTGTTACCTGTTTGATTACACTGACGAAGGAACTCTTGACAAATTAAAGATTTACGATTATAATTACTCAGTAGAATCAAGACCGCAATATGACAATCTCGGGCGTGTGGACACAAAGACGGTAACGGCTGGAAGAAGCAACAGTGCACATCATTTTTACAACAGTCTTTCTTTCGGATATGTTTCCACAGAAGAGTATTGTACAGGAAGAATCAATCAGTTCCGCAGCACAGTAAAAGTCTCACCCCGAATCCGCGGCAGTAAGTGATACGACCTACAGATACACTTATGATCAGAACGGAAACATAACCGAGATAAGGACTCGCTGACATGGGAAGGACGGGCACTACGTACAAGGTATGACGGACAGTACCAATATCTGAGCTACAGATACAACTCTGACGGAATAAGGGTATTAAAAGAAGAATACGCAGAAGAGCCCGGATACACAGTCAGACACGAATATACGGTGAGCGGCAGCCGGATAATAAAAGAAACGGTATATTATGACGGCAGCGAAATATATACACTGGTATTCAGTTATGACGAAAACGGAGCTCCCATAGGCTACAGATTCCGCAAGCCGAACTATCCGGAAAGCGTTTACGATTATTACTATTATGACAAGAACCTTCAGGGAGATATAATAGCGGTATACGGGTCGCACGGAGATCTGCTTGTCTCATACCTATATGATGCCTGGGGAAAGAGTTTTGCCGAGTACAGCAACGAGTCGGAAGACGAGTATTACAACAATTCCGGTGAGTACTTCAATCCATTCAGATACCGCGGATACTACTACGACGAAGAGACGGGGCTCTACTATGTATCCAGCCGTTATTACGATCCTGAGATCGGTCGGTGGATAAATGCAGATGGTTATGTTTCTACAGGGCAAGGTGTCCTTGGAAACAATATGTTTGCATACTGTGGAAACAACCCTGTAAACAGAGTTGACCACACAGGACAATTTTGGAGCGTAATTTGGGAATTTGCCAAAACAGCGGTTGCCGAAATTGGAAAAGCTATGGGAGTTATGTCTCCCGCTTACGCCGGGTGTGGTGGAGCAGCTGTAGCTGATGGCCCTCTTCCCTTCGGAGATATTGTTGCTGCAGCAGGAGCCGCATTGTTAACTGTAGGTGCTATAGGATATGGAATTTATCAAGCAACACAAGCACCAGCTATTTCTGTTCCAAAAATTGAAGATAAATCAGAGGCAATAGTTTTTCCAAAGGGACCTGACAGTCCTGTGATTTTCCCAGTTGATCCAAATACTTTCAATCCTGTTGGTTTAGTTAAAGTGCCTAGAACTGGGACAAAAAATGGAGCATTTATTAGTTGGATGGATCCACTCACAAATACTGAAGTATTTCGCTGGGATGAAAATCCTAATTATTCAAATGGGCCACATTACCATATACACGGAACAGGTCATTATTATCCAGGAATGATTGTGCCTGAACCTTACGCAACAATTTATTTCCCATTCAGATAGTCGGGAGGACGCAATGCCGAGATATAGCAAAAATAATATCAAAGAGTTAAAAGAGTATTTATGCAACAGTTATGTTCATGATGCAAAATTGAAAAATATTAAATATAACTGTAGTGAAGACAAAATTAAAATTGAATTATTTAATCCAATTTTTGATGTTAAGAGTGACTTAACCTTCCTCAATATAGGAGTTACGCTTGCAATTAAAGGTGAATGGTCTGAAAATCGTGATACAATCATTTCACTTACTGCGGAAGAAGATTTTTCGTATTTACAGAATTATCTCATAAAGCACAGCGAATGTATGGAAGATTCTCTTTATTTACTGTTTCAAATGTTTTCCGGAGATGAATTGCATATTGTATCAAAAGAAGTAATTATTGAGATCACTGGGGAATATTGACTTGTTAAACACACCATACCAGCAAGCATCGCGTTTGGTCACCCAAATGCAGACTTGTCAGGAATATTCCTGAAACCTTTAAGAGATTGGGACTATCCCAACAAGCGTCTTTTGATATCAAAAGGCGATGCTTGCCGAACTGATTCCAGTCAGGCGGCAAGCACCAGGTGGTTTGGGTACAAAACCCGTTGCTTGCATAACCGATTCCGCAAGCAACGAATCATGACGGCATGGTTCTGCTTGTCAGGGGCTTCGGACCCTGGCACCCCGGTGGATCTCTCGGGCTGCTGAGAAAAAAGCCTATTTTCACACCTTTCAGCTGCCGGGTACATAATGAAGTCCAGCCATCATATCATTGTGGAGTATTAATAATGTTCGATTTAAAAGACCTGATAACAAAATATCCAGAGTGTATGGATAATAGAACAAAGT
>JAKSPQ010000015.1 GCA_024404665.1 Clostridia bacterium | reverse complement strand
TACCACTTTCGTTTCCGCTTGTCAACACTTTTTTTCGTTTTTTTTAAACTTTTTTAAGTTTTTTTGAGTTTCTCGTGAAAATTTCGAGAAATCGCCGTTTTCAGGCAAAGCATCTTCTCTTTTTGTTCGCATGCGCGACTTTTTAACACACGTGACTTTTTTAATCTATATATAATCTTTTTTCGGGGCTTTTTAAATTTCTGAAAAGGTTGTTTTAACGGTCGTTCTTTTTCATATGCCGAGACGGTATACGGTCGAATAAGTCTTTGAAAACCGAATAATCACCGGAAAGCTTAAGATATTAACAGATCATTTGCTTTTTAACAGTCAAGGCACGTATCAAGCGACACGTGCCTTTTGAGAGTTTCCTTTTTTTGCCTGCCGGAATACCGAAGCATCAGGAATATATTAAGCTTTGTTTGCGTCTGTATTAAAGCTTTGGTCTCAGCCGACTACGCGGTATTCGACAAGAATCGGATGGTGGTCGCTGGGCCAGTCGCCGTCGATCTTTTCGTTCAGCACCTTGTAGCTCTTCGGAGTCGCCATCGGTTCGTTGAAGAAGACAAAGTCGATTATTTTATTGCTGGCTCCGTAATTTGTGAATGTAGCCACGCGGTCGGACGCAGGAGCGACATGGGACGAATCGACAACTCCCGCCTTAATTACCGTGGTATATTCGGGAGTGTTTGCGGTTGTATTGAAGTCTCCGGTAATAATCATGGGATACTGCTTGTTATCCTTCAAAAATTCAGCAAACACCTTGGCCTGTTTTACTCTTGCTTCGGAGCTTGTGTGTTCGAAATGGGTATTTATCACCATGATTTTAGTTCCGTCGCTTTTTCTCTCAAGCAGCGCATATGTGTAAATACGGTTCAGAGAGGATTCAGGATATCTTGACGGATATTTGGGAGTATCGGAAAGCCAGCGCGTTCCGCTGTCAATAAGGTTGAAAACCGATTTCTTATAAAAAATAGGATTGTACTCTCCGGAGTTACCGCCGTCTCTTCCCTCTCCGACATATGCGTAAACATCGCTGAGGCCTGATTTGAGCGACTGCATCCATGAGGGGCTCGCCTCCTGGCAGCCGACGGTATCGGGGAGATAATTTCTTATCATTTTAACTACTCTGGCTGCTCTGTCAGCATTGTACGGGTTAACCTTGATATTGAAGGACATTCCGGTCATATCGGCAAGGCTGTAAACCACCCTGACCGATTCTCCGAGAGCGACATCGACCGAAGCGCCTTTTTTCTCTTCGACCATCTCCGCAAGCTTCTTTGCCGCGACACCGATGCCGGCCGAATCGACCGAGCTGATTTTTATGTCCTTTCCGTCAAAGGACACGACGCCCTCGCCGACAGGCACTGCTGCCGATGCGTTCCTGTCCCTGTCGGTATCGCCGATGAGGATCTCATGCGCAACGTCACCGCGGGGTTCACTGTCGTTAACGGTCGTCGGACGCAGTCCGCAGGTGTTTTCGATGGCGTCCGCGATAATAGCCGCAAAAGCGCTCTCGCCGAGCGACGATGCCTTCGGGTATACGATTCTGTATTCCGCTGCGGGTATTCCGCATATTTTCAGTTCATCGACGTTGTATTTTCCGCCGAAATAATAGTCGTTTTCGCTTACGTAAAAGGTTTCGGCTCCGCTTTCCAGTTTGCCGATTACATTAGTTATAAAAAGTCCGACGGCCTTGACGGTGCCTTCATCGTCGCCTCCGACTATTACGATTTTATTTCCGATAAGCTTGTATCCGAAATCCTTCTTTTTCATTCCCGCCATAAACTCTCTTGTTTCGGGGCGGTCGGTTTTACCGATGAGAATCTCATATTCGGCAATACTCAATGCGGGGATTCCCTCTTTGAAGTAATCGCTTTTGATTTCGCATTTGCCGACAAGCTTAATGATTCTGTCTCTGATTGACAGAGCGGCGTTCAGAACATCCTCGCTTACGTACTCCGGTCTTACGAGCTTGTACTCGCTGAGAAGACTCATCGGAACACCTGTGGGAACAGGCTCCGTTTCTGCCGCGGTTGTTTCCGCGCTTGTTTCGGTCGGCGGAGTGGTCTCGGTGCAGCCGACAAAGAAAGGAAGCACCGTCAATGCAAGAAGAAGCAGCACGGAAATCAGTCTTGTTTTTTTCATGTACGTCAGTCCTTTTTTGTATTTTTGATTATTAATAGAAATTATCCTTGATAAAAAGTCCGATAAGTGATAAAATATTTGTCAAATAACAGCTCCCTGCATATCCGCAGGGACGGAATGAGAAGTGACAAATGTGAAAACCAAACCGAATATCTCGGGCAAGACTACGGGAAAGCTGATTTTTATGTTATGCTTTCTCGCGTATGCGGTGTCGTATTTCGGAAGAAATACCTTTGCCGCCTGTATCACCGATATGGTCGAATCGGGCGTTTTTGAAAAAGGCTTCGACAGCTATATTTCAACGGCATTTCTGGTGTGCTACGGAGCAGGACAGTTCATCAACGGCCGTCTGACCGCAAAATTCTCGCCAAAGCTGTATGCGCCTCTCGGTCTTCTGGGCTCGGGACTTTCAAATATTCTGATGGCGCTTTTTACCGAAAAATACGTGCTCTGCGTTCTGTGGGCAGTTAACGGCTTCTGCTGCTCAATGCTCTGGCCCACGGTAATAAGGATTTTTACGGAATGGCTCAACGATTCCGAACGCCCGTCGGCGACAGCGAACATATCGCCGTCGATTCCCGTAGGCTCCATAATCTGCTATCTCATATGCTCCGTGATGCTGGGCTTCAGCTGGAAGGCAGTGTTCATCTTAAGCGGCTGCCTGCTCTGCATCGGCGCCGGCGTCTGGACGGTATCCGTAATCGCTCTCGGCGGGAACATCGATGACAAAGCCCGTGACACCGCGCAACTTGCGGGACTTGCGGACGCTGTGACGGCATCGGCGAAAAAGCAGAAGCTTTCCCCGGCATATTTCTTTGCAACGGGCCTCGGAGTAATGGCGATTCTTTCCATTCTTTCAGGAACGCTGAAGGAAGCGGTAATCAACTGGATTCCCACATTCCTTACGGACTGCTTCGGATACAGCACCTGGGTTTCTGCCCTGATTTCCACACTGATGCCTCTTGCGGGTGTTCTCGGACCCTATTTTGCAATCTGGATCAATAAAAAAATCGACAACGAGGCGACGACGATCGCGTGCCTCATGGGTATTTCGGGAATCTGCAACGGTATCATTCTTGCGACTTCTACGTCCGTCGCCGTTGCCGCAATTGCGATGCTGGCAGTATCGACGGCATGTATGTGGGGAATCAACACGATGCTTATGACCTTCACCTGCTACCATTTCAAGAATGCAGGCCTCTCCTCCGCAGTAACCGGCACTCTGAACGCGCTGGTTTACGTAGGCTCCTCGTCATTTACGTACCTTTACAGAACGGTAAACGAATCGGCCGGCAGCTGGCTTCCGGTGGTCGGAATATGGACGGCTCTCGGCGCCGCGGCCTGTGTTTTCGGACTTGTCGCAGCCCCGCTGTGGAAAAAGAAGCGTCCGATTTAACAAAAGAGGTTGTTAAAAACTCGCAAACGGGTTTTTAACAACCCTTTTTTATTTGTTATGCCTTCATTATTCCGGCAACCGCAGCCGCAATTTCGGCTTCGATTCTGCCGGCTGTCTCACGGTCGGGAGCGCTGACCGAAATGTATGCCTTTACCTTAGGCTCTGTTCCGGATGGACGGATGCAAAGAGTGCAGCCGCCCTCGAGGGTGAATTTTACGACATCCGAGGCGGGGAGTCCGTCGATACCCGTCAGATAGTCAAGTGCGCGGAGAACCTTTCTTCCGGCGATTTCTTCGGTTCCCTTTCTGATTCCGGCGGTAATAGCGGACATTCTTTCCTTGCCGTCGAGACCTTCAAAGTAATAGGAATGCTGAGTGTTCAGACTGTATCCGAATCTTCCGTAGATTTCTTCAAGTCTGTCTAGCAGCGACATGCCGAGAGCGCGGTAATGCGCGAACATTTCGCAGATTAAGAGCGAAGCGTCTACGGCGTCCTTGTCTCTTACGTAGGAACCGCTGAGATAACCGTAGGATTCCTCAAATCCGAGGATATAGGATTCAGGATGGCCGACGGCCTCCAGGGAGGCAATTACGTCGCCGATGTATTTGAAGCCCGTGAGAACGTTTACTACTCTCACCCCGTAGCTCTCTGCGACGCGGTCGGCAAGATCCGTGGTGACAATTGTTTTTACAATGGTAGGATTCGCGGGCATTCTGCCGGTATCGATTCTGCGGCGGCAGATCCAGTCGGTGAGGAGAACGCCGACCTCGTTTCCGGTGAGAAGCTTGTGACCGCCGGCGGTCTTTATCGCGATTCCGACTCTGTCGGCATCGGGGTCGGTAGCGAGCATGAGCTCGGCCCCCAGTCTGTCGGCATATTCAAGACCTATGGATAAGGCCTCGCGGATTTCGGGATTCGGATAGGGGCATGTGGTGAAGTTGCCGTCGGGCTCCTCCTGCTCCTTTACCACCGTGATATTACCGAAGCCGCTCTCCTTCAGGATTCTGGTTACGGGCTCAAGTCCCGTGCCGTGGAGCGGGCTGTATACGATTGCGATGTTTCTGTCTATGGCGGCATCGCCGATGAGAGACTCCTTTTTCACGGCGGCAATGTAAGCGTCGATGGCCTCCTCGGAGACGAATTCCACGATTCCTTCCGCAAAGCAATCCTTGAACGGACGGTTTTTGACGCCGAAGAAATAATCGATGCCGGAGAGCGCGGAAAGGATTTCGTCGCAGGCGTCTCCCGTAATCTGGCAGCCGTCGGAGCCGTAAACCTTATATCCGTTGTATTTTGAGGGATTGTGTGATGCCGTGATCATAACTCCCGCGGAGCAGCCGTAATATCTGACCGCAAAAGAAAGGCAGGGAGTGGGCATGAGACGGTTGAAAATATAGCATTTAATACCGTTTGCCGCAAAAACCGAGGCTGCCGTTCTGGCAAAAAGCTCGGATTTTATTCTGGAATCATAGCTTACGGCGACCTTTCTGTCCGGAGCCGCATAGTGGGCCTTTATATAATCGGCAATTCCCTGAGAGGTTCTCGCAACGGTGTAAATGTTCATGCGGTCGGTTCCGGCGCCGATGACGCCGCGGAGTCCTGCAGTGCCGAAGGAAAGCTCGGACGCAAACGCCGATTCGATCTTCTCCGCGCACTCGGCGGAAAGTTCCTCGGGAACGACGCTGTCGGGCTCTGTATCTTCGGGAAGCATACCGCAAAGCTCTGCAATAAGGTCGGGATCCGCAACGGCCAGTCTGCGCCAGTTTTTGTATTTTTCAAACGATTCTCTGATCATGGTTATATCCTTTTTTTGAAATATGTTTTATTATTTGCCGCCGTCAGCGCGGCATGTCTTTTATTGTTTGTCCGGGAAGCGCGAAATCAGAATTTCGCCGTCACCCGAAACATAAGCGGGTTCATCGGAGGCCGGAAAGAATATGCAGTCTCCGGCCGAGAAGGGCTTCTCCGTGCCGTCCGTTTTAACAGCACCGCGGCCTTTGGTGCAAAGCAGCACCGAGAATGAATCGCCGGTGAGGGGAATTTGAGCGGAAATTCCGGTCAGAATCATTCTGTCGACTTTGAAGCACTCGTTTGAGCAAACGGTTTCCGAGAGCGGAACCGTATCCCTCTCTATGCCGGTCTCGGGTATTTCAGCCGGAGCTCTGATAACGTCGGCAGCCTTCTTTGCATGAAGCTCTCGGGGCTTTCCGTCCTTGCCGAGTCTTCCCCAGTCGTACAGTCGGTATGTGAGATTTGAATTCTGCTGTATTTCCGCAAGGAGAATACCCGCTCCTATCGCATGAACCGTTCCGGCGGGCACCGGGATGACATCGCCTGCGACAACCGGAATGAAGTTCAGCTTTTCCTCTATGGTTCCGTCGGCAGCGCTCGCGATGATGTCCTCTGCGGACATTTCTTCCTTAAGTCCGAACACGAGCTTAGCGCCCGGCTCGGCATCGATGACAATCCAGCATTCTGTTTTGCCCTTCTGGCCGTTTTCGTTTCTGAAAGCGTAATCGTCGTCGGGGTGAACCTGAACGGAGAGACGTTTTTCGGCATCGATGAATTTGATAAGAATCGGAAATTCTTCTCTTTCGCGTCCGCAGAACTCCGGATGTGCGTCAAGAACGCTTTTGAGCGTCATTCCGGCAAACTGCCCTTCGGCAACCACGGAGGGACCGTCCGGATGAACGGAGCATTCCCACGTTTCCGCAAGCGGGGTCAATTCTATGTCTTTTGAAAAAACGCTTTTTATTCTGTTGCCGCCCCAGATATAATCCTTTGCGGCCGGCTTCAGAAGGAATGGATCTGTTTTTTTCATTTTAGGTCTCCTGAACAATCATCGGGGCCTGCATCGGCTTTTCCCGAACACACGGGAAGCTCGGAATTTTTTATTCCCGAAGAATTCCGTTTCAGACGTAATATTCTCTGCCGTCCTCGAGTCTCAGCGCGGCAAGTCTTCCGCCGCGTCCGGCGCCGCAGTCGATATTTACAAAGCCGTCTCCGTAAAAGACGTTGCCGTCGGCCGAAGGACTATGTCCGCAGATTACGGTATAGCCGGGGATCTTTCTTACCGGCGCATCACCGAAGAATTCGTCCTCCTCATAAGCGTCGAATTCATCCGAAGGATCAAATCCGGTTATTCCCGAATGAACAAGGAAATATTTCTTTCCGCCTACGGTGACCTCTTCGTAGAGAGGCATATCGTCCAGATATTCGAGAAGGCCCTCTTTCATGTCCTCATCGAGCTTTCGGAAGCTGTCGAGAGTCACGGCGCCTCCGTCCATCATCCACTTCTGCATGCCGGCTATGTAATCTGCATCGGGTGCTTTTCCGTTTTTCAGAAGTTCCTGAAAGCCGCCGAGCAGCTTTCTCGCGACGGCCTCGTGCTCTCCTGCAACCGGCCAGATATTCTGAGCATAGGACATTTCTTCAAGTATTTCAAGTCCGTCTTCACCGATATCGATGATATCTCCAAGGACGAACATAGCATCGTTTCCGGTGAATTTTATCTTCTTGAGAAGCTCTTTCCACGCAGCGATGTCGCCGTGGATATTCGACACAACGTAAGTCATATTAATCCTCTCTGTTTTTTATAAAACATCATTTTTTCCGATTCTTGTCTGATTCTTTTAGCTTTATTAATTGATCTTTTTGTAATCTCAAATAAACAAAACCTTGCATTTTACTAAACTGATAACCTCTGTTTTTATCAACTGATTGCTTTTGTCTTTATCGTTTAATCACTTGTAGTATGTTAAGCTCCTCAGCTATATTTTATCAAACTAATATTATACTATATTTTGATTGAATTATCAAGTTTTTTTAAGTCAAAAGGCTGTCCTGCCTTATTTTTTCTGTATTATACTCATCAGAAGACAAAATCTGTTTTATCAGATGTATAATCATTGGGGAAGCTGCAGCATAGGCAAATATAAAAAAGGTTAATCGGTACTAAAAAAGGCACGTGCCCAAACACATGCCTTTTTTATTCTTCTATTGATGTCTCTTTCGAAGTATTTTTAGATAAACATCAATATCCCTTACTATACTAATGATAAAATGCTGATTAACAAAAAATAATCAAAAGCCATTATTAGTTAGGTTTCAGTAATTTCTTCATCTGGTCCTTCTGCCAGTTCCCCGCTTTTCGTAACAATATCCTCAGACAAATCTATCGAAATTACTTCAACTTCGATTTCTTCAAAATACTCTTTCATAATTCTATCTCCGAATAAAAAACTCAATCAAATCTAGTATCCTCAGGAAGTTCTTGACTTTCCGTAACAATATCTTCTGCGGTGAATTCGATTATTTCGACTTCTGCTTCTTCAAAAAATTCTTTCATATCTTGCCTTCTATAATACATTTTTTTAATAACCAAATAATACAGAGGATATTTTATCACAAAAGGCTTATAAAATCAAGATTTTTTTGATTTTTTTCTGAGGTTCCCGCAAATTATTGTTGTCCCGAGCCTATTCTGCGGAGTTCTGCGGCAAGTGCTTTCTCTTTTCCTGCATCGAGACCGGCGGATTCCATTCCGCGGGCGGCGTTTTCGTATACCGACGCATGTCTCAACGCAAGACTGCGCAGCTCTGTTCCGCCCTTCTCTATCGACAGACGGCCGAGCAGCAGCTCGGCATCGGAGTAATCCGTGCATTTCCGGGCTTCGCCCGAGTATCCTGCGTAAATAATCTGATATATTCTGGTTCTGAAGGGAACGGCTTCCGCGTCGCGCGGCAGCGGCTTATCCGTGACAGTCTTCTCTCCGAGTATTTCAAAGCCGTTCTCCAGGAGATATTTTCTCAGATCCTGCGGATGCGTCATCGGCTGAAGAATCAGACGTATTCCGGGATCCTTAACATATTCAGAGGCCGCGATTATCTGAGAAATAAGCTCTCCGCCCATCCCCAGAATATAAATGTCTTCCGGCTTATACTCCGCGATGCCGTCAAGGCCGTCGGCTTTTCTGCACACTATCCTGTCACCGAGCCCCGCAGCGCCGATATTCTTCTCAGCCCTTAATATCGGTCCCTCATTTATGTCCGACGCAACACCTCCCGGGGAAATCCCGCTTAAGCACAGATAAACCGGCAGATACGCATGGTCCGTTCCGATATCGGCAAACCGTTTGCCTTTTCCGGCATACTCCGATGCAGCCAAAAGCCTTGCGTCTAATGTTTCGTTCTGATTCTTTTTCATTTTCTGTCCCATGTTTTTTATTCTTCTTTATTCTTCCGAAAATACAAGCAGCATTTCTCCGACTGCAATCGCGTCGCCTGCCTTGAGCTTAACGATTTCACCGGAATCCAGTCTGACTCCTCCGACATAAGTTCCGTTTGTGGAGCCCGTATCCCTGATATATACCGAGCCTCCGTCAAGGGTGAGCTCGGCGTGATACCGGCTGACAAATCTTGTTCCGTCAAGCGTCAGCGAGCATTTCCCGCTCTTTCCGATCGAAAAAGGATATTGTGTGATCTCATGCCTTTTTCCGCTGCCTGCATCAGTCAGAAAACGTTTGACGGATTTTTCGGTTCTCACGGCAACCGAAAAAGGAACCCTGCGGTTTTTTCTCAGCGACTCCAGATATACCTTGAGATTTTTCCCGGAAAAGTTCTTCAACAGAAAACCGAAGGTGATAACACTGTCTTCGATTTTTCCTGCCGGCTTCGACTCTTTTCCGCAGTCATCGGCTTTCTTTTTCTCATCTGCGCAGAAGCCGTCGAATCTCGAGATTATTCTGTCGATTTCATCGTCTCTTTCTGAGAGAGCTCCGTCCTCCGATGCGCCGTCGGCTTCTTTCCCGGCCGGCTTTCCGCTGTTTTCCGCCCTTGTGCCGGGAGTTGCCATGGCAAGCCTCACGGAATAATCTCCGGGCGAAAACACAGGTATCTCGGACAGTATCTCAAGCGCCGCCCCGGCATCGCGTACAGTCACGTCGGAATATTCGTTTCTGTCCGATAAAATGCCGTTCAGGATATTCTCTATTCCGTCACGGGTTTCATAAACCGTGTATACCCCGTCGCCGGCGAGAAGCTCGTCCGGAATGCATATAAGCGCCGCCGCACCTGTTCTGACATCGGCATATACATATGCTTCAGACATAAGAATCCTGCTCGACTCGAGCATGAAATTCTCCGCAGCCAGTACTGCCGAGCACAGCCCTCTGAGTATGCCGAACAAGCCTCCCCGCGAACGGCCCTTCAGATAAGTTTCAAGGCTCTCGGCGCTTTCCATCGCCCACGACAGTATAATCTCATTATCTATTTTGCAATAGGTTGGGCGCATTATTCCCGGTATGACGGCGTTGACCAATATGTTAAGCGACGTGACATCCGGGTTCTCCGCACTAAAAGTATATTGCAAACTTGCCTTCCCGTCAAGAGTTTTTAAGCTTTCCGGCATCATTTTTTTAAATCTCCTGTCTTTTTGCCGCTCTCATCCGCAAACAGAGAGCTTAATTATGTTATATGCGTACCCGCTGTAAACAAAAGCGCTGCCCCTTCCGGCAAACGGTGAACAGCCCGTAAAAACATCCTCCGATACGGGTTCCATTCTCTCATCGATGTACACCCAGCCCACTCCCGTGTTTACAGCCGCAAGGCCGTGGGAAAACGAGATCGCGCCCGCATAACCGAGTCCTCTAAGCTCCCCGCCGTCTCTGTCCGTAAAATACCAAAGACCGTCTTTTTTAACCGCAATCATTCCGTCATCCGATGCCGGCAGAGCCGCATCCTCAAAGCAGAAAGGGGATTCCTTTCCGTCGGTGCCGATGAAGTAAAAGCTCCCGTCCTTCTCTCCCACCGCAATACCGAAGCGTGTAGCGTATCCGTTGCGGTCCAGAAGGATCCTGTCGTATTCGAACGACGTCAGACTTACGAAATTCCGGTTTATCAGCGCCCATTTTCCGTCCTTTTCCACTGCGGCGCATCCGCCCGAAAAAGCTCCCGCATATTCAAATTCCATGTGCTTTTCCGTGAAATTCTTATCAATATATCCGTATACACCGTTTCTTTCACAGGGAGCTATGTCGCCTTCAAAGGGGCCGAGATAGCCATAGCTTTCAAGCGAGGCCAGCTTTCTGTTGCCGTCACCGTCGACGTAGAACCATTCTCCGTCGCTCTTAACCGGTATAAGCATTTCGCCGTTTCCCGGCGCTACGACGGCATCGTATGCATATTTGAGGACTCTTTTTCCGTCCGATGAAATCAGCCCCCATTTGCCGTCGACAGATGCAGGAGCCGTACTCCATTTTTCGGCATCGAAAAAATCTCCTGTATCCGAAAGCGACAGCCATATTCTCGAATAAGAGTGCATAAGCCTGCGGCCGGCATTGCTTACCGCAGAATCCACGGAATCCGACGCCAGCGCTCCTTCATAGGTCCTTATTGCCGCATCATAATCTCCGACGGAAAGATAATGCTCCAGAAGCCTCGAATAAACAGCCGGAGACGACGGCTTGATTTCCAGACATTTGCCGGCCTGAGATATGAACGATGCGTAATCCCCGAGAAGATAATATATATCCGCCGTCTTCAGACATACTCTGTAATCTTTTCCGCGTATTTCAAGCGCTTGCAGATATCTGTCCAGGGCATCTGTGTAAATCTTCCGCTCCTCCAGTGCCTCCGCCTCACTGATAAGCTCTGCGTACTTTTTCTTTTCGGCATTGCTTCGCAAAGGCAGAGAAATCCACGCCGCAATCACAAGCAGCCCCAGCACCAAAGGAAGCAGGTGTTTTCTGAGCTTTAATCCCCGTATCATTTTATTCTCAGATAAGCTCAAAAAACGTTTTCACGACCACTCCCGCAAGCAGAAAGGGCGCCAACGGAAAGCTGTCCTTCATTCCGGCCCTCTTTGAAATAACCATTATTCCTCCGAACAGAGAGCTCAGCGCAAAGGTGACAAAAAGAACCAGAAACGAGCCCCAGAGCCCGAAGCACAGGGCTAAAAGCGAAATCAGCTTGACGTCGCCTCCGCCGAGTCCCTTTTTTGACATGAGATAGATCACAAGGACCGCAACGCTTACGGCGCTCCAGCCTATGAGAGCGTCCTTAAGACTGTATGCGGCATTTCCGGTAACCGCGCCTATTGCAAGATAAACCGCTCTTATACAGAAGCCAGCCAAAACCACGGCATTGGGAATTATCCTGTCGGATAAATCGGTAACCGTAACAAGCAACATCAGCCAGAACAAAAGCATGAGCTCTGAGGATCTCAGCATATCGGCGTGTCTTTCCGAAAAGCATTCCAAAAGAACCCGGGCCGTCGACAAGACAGTCCCCGCCGCCCCCACGGCAATTCCGGTCTTTATTATTCCGGCTTTTCCTGCGCGGACGACAGGCTTTATTCCGTGCAGTTCATCCCCGGCGTTCTTCACAAATATTTTAATAAAATATAATGCCGACGTAGCGGCTCCGACCGCCGCAGAGAGCAATAAAATCAATGCCTTCATTCCTTTTCTCCTTTGTCATTTTCTTCTGCTTCAGAGTTTATCAGCGCCTTGTATCTGTATTCGCGTCGGATTTTTACTCCGCTTTTTTCTTCAAGATCGGCAAGAAGCCCTTCAATCTCCCCATCCATTTCCTCCGCCTCCTCCGGAAGCACAAGAATCAGGGTAAGATGATAGTTTTTCAGATCCGGGGTAAACATGTTTCCGTACCTTGATTTAAACTCTCTTTCGAGAACGTCTCCGGGCTTCATTGCGTCTATGCTCTTTTTGAGCTTGTTTATTCCTTCTCTGACGCCTTTGCCGAATGCTGCGTGTTTCAGTCTGTAATTTGACGCCGCGGCCGCCTCGCCGTCCTCCGGTGGAGTAAAATATGAGTATCCGCTTCCGAAAACATTGAGCGAAATCACGGACGTAAACGTCGACGTCGCACCGTCATACAGATCGAAGCCCTTTCCGCCCTTTACTGCATCGGCCCTGTTTTCTTTTTTTATCTCCGCTACGAAATACTGGCCTCTTGTAAAATTATCGAGTCTCCATATGCTGCCGTCGTCCTTTTCTCCGGGGCTCCTGTGTTCCGGAAGCCACGCCGACGTCGATGCCGACTGTCTCACTCTGATTCTCGCGGGAATCATTCCCCCGAAAAGTTCTATCTCGTAAAACACGACAAGATTTATGCTTCGACCGTCTGTCATTATCGATGAGAGGCCGAAATTCAGTCCGGAAAGCCCCTCGGCAACTCCCATTCTTTCGAGCTCGGCGGACACAGCTGCCTTGTCTCCTCCTGGGACAATATACCCCGGCATAATAAGCTTGCACAGAACTATTGCGGAAACCCTGCCGACGGCATCGCCGGCCGCGGTCTCAAGCAGCACTGCGGATAAGGCCGATATCGCCGCTTTGGGATCGTCGGACAGCGCCGACAGACTCCTTTCAAGCTTCACCGATGCCGCGGTAACCGATTTGAAATCGTCCCTGACATCGCCTATGCGTTCCTTAACGTCACTTACGGAAATCTCAGCTCCGTCTTTCTCCTTTCCGCCTTTTCCGAACATAGCGGAAAAGGCGGATACGCTGCCGAGAAGCTCATCGGCCTTTTCGGTATCGGCCTTTTTTCCAAATCCCGCTGTCTCGCATACTCTTCCTACGGGATAGCAGTACCCGGCTATCTCCTTTGCGGTCTGTCCCAGCGCATATCTTATTCTCGTCTCCGTTCTCACTGCAGACACAAGGAGCACAACCGATAAGAACGCAACGATGAACGGCAGTATGACAAGTGCGGCCTCGACCGTATAAGAGCCGCAAGAAGCGATTTTTTTCTTCACCTTGTCTTTTTCAGTAAGACAGAATACCGCTGTACACAATTTTCTGCTTTCCCTCTCCGATGGCGGAAAAATCAAAGCCTATAACTCCCTTGCTTTTTCCGGTTCCCACTACCGGCACACTCATAAAAGCAGTATTCATAAGCGATGCCGCATTGCACACGACCACTGTTCCGCAAGACGTTATATCAAAGCTTTCTCCGTTTTTTGCTTTTCTTCCTCCGACTCCGATCTGAATCAGCTCCGCGGCACGCTTCAGCATCGGATTTCCCTTTGCAGGGTCCGACCGAAGCACAAACAGCTTTTGGTACTCCCTGTAGGTCAGACCGAAGCCGGTTCAGGCCGTAGTGATGCCGCCTTCGTTTTTTGTGTCTCCGGAAATACCGGCCGCAAACGCCGAAATCCTGTCGCAGAGCGCCTTTTTCAGGTTATCCGAGCCGTTTTCTATCATGCTTCTCATTTCCTTTTTGAATTCGGCCCCGTATTTTAAGGTCTCATCCCTGATTAAAGACTTGATTTTTTCTTTTAATCCCCCGATTATTCCCCTGTCTTTTCCGTTTCCGAAAAGCAGACCGTCAAGCATTTCCTCAGCATTTTCCTTCCCGGAGCATTTTTTAACCGCTTCGTATATATCACCGGCAAGTCCTTTTTTGTCGCCTTCGAGCTTTGATACAACGCTCTTTATGCATTTTCAAAGATTTCATCGATTTTTCCGCACAAGGCATCAATGCCGAGCTCCTCGCTGCCGGACGCCAGCATCGCTGCCAAATCACCGATGGGATCAGCCAGCATATCGCATACGGCTTCCTCCGCGGAATCGAGGACGGAATCGGCGTAATCATTGATTTTCACCGTGAGTTCATCAACTCCGTCGGCGGATTTGTCCGCGATGAAAGCCGATACTGCGTCAAAAATATCCCCTGTAATCTCCACTGCGGCTTCCGCAGCTCCCGCCGCAAGGGTCTTTTTCAGTCCGGCAAAGCCCAGATGCCAGGTTGTTTTGCTTTTGAAAATCGCAACGGACTTATCCTTCATAAGAAGCGTAAGATCCACGCCCGTCTCGGCAAGGGCCCAGGTAACCAAAATTACATTCTGAACCAGAGGAACTCCAAAGCCGGTCCAGCCGGCAATAGCCTCAGCCATGGCCAGCGTCTGAGAGCCGGAATCACCGTCCGTCATAACATAAAGAAGATTCAGTGCAAAACGCACTCCGAATACCATCGCCCTGGCCGCTGCAGTGTTCGCCTCCAGGCTGTCGAGGCCGCAAAGAATATACTCTATCTCGGCGCCGAAGCAATCTCCTGCCGACATGTCTTCTCCGCTCAGCGACAGAACGTCGCCGCCGTTTCTTTTGCGGACAGGGTCCGTCGCACAGCTGAACATCTCAGTAAGATATTCACCGCACAGCAGAGTCTCCGCCGTGGCGTTTCCTATATCCTTTATTCCTCCGAGAAGCTCGGATACGGAACCTAGTCCGGATGCCGCGCCCTCGGCAATGGCGGAATCATCGGCCTCCCCGAAAACAAGTCCTGTAAACTCGCTCTCGCTTTCGGCCCCGTCATACAGACGCTTTATTTCATACAGTATTTTTTCATCGACCTTTTCGCTTATGCGGCCGTTTTTTTCCGAAGAAACCGGTGTTTTCCCGGCGTCTGTGCCGGCCTTGACCAGCAGCTCCTTTATGTCTCCGGCACCTTCCGCATTTACCGTTCCGGCTTTGTCCGGAATCTCATACCTTTTCTTCAGAATCCTATAGAAGGCCGTACCGGTTCCGTTGCCGTCCAGATTCGTATACCCCTTAAACAGCGCCGAAAAGCTGCCGAGTTTGCCTGAATAGTGCCCCGATACATATTTTTCTGCCGTTTCGGAGAAATCCCGGCCGTCTTTTTGATATTCCGCGCTCAATGCTTCAAAAAGCTTCTCATAATCTCCCGCAAAGCCTGCAGTGCCGTTTTTCGCTATGGCTTCACCGTCAAGCGATATTCCGGCCGTCTTTTCGTACAGCGCCTGAAGCTTCTCACAATCCTTTTCCAGAACGGACAGAAGTCTTGCCATTTTTTCTCTGTCAAAGCCGTCCGCGTTCATTGCGTAATCACTGCTCATACCGGTTTTTATCTCGCCGTTTTCAAGTCTGTCAATCGCATCCTTCCACTCGGCCTTTTCCCTGTCCAGCGAATCCAGGACTCCGTCAAGCAGTCTGAGCTTTTCGACGGCTGTCGATACGGCGTTTTTCTGCGCCACAACCGGCGCCATAATATCGTTTTTTATAAGCTCGGCGGCTGCAGAAAGATATCCGAGCGCGCCTTTTTTCAGTTTTTCCGATGTCTCAGCATTCAGCGCGTCCAGCCGCTCCGTTTCCGCAAGATAGCCCGATACCTGTTCATATATTCTGTTATATCTCTCTTTTTCGGCTTCGGATAACGTGTCTCCTCCGTGATTATTCAAAAGCGTTTTATAAAGCTCCGCATATTCAGAACATATTTCCCTGTATTTCAGCATTTCCAAAGCATCGGACGATACGCTCATGAAGCGATAATCATTCTTCCGAATATCCGCGGATGCATCGGGATCGTAGGATATTACATCCGCAAAGCCTGACGGCTTAATTGATTTTATATCGGTGACTCTGCCGTATTCAGCCTCGAAGCCGCCGTCAGACAAAAGCCTCAGGATTTCCGAAAGACGTTTCAAGCGTGTCTCATAATCCGACGGTACCACTGTTTTTGTCAAATCGCTCTTTATTTCAAGCGATGCAGCTGCCGTCATTTCAACAGCGGCGGTTACCAGCTTTTCTGCGTCCTCCAGCTTTTTTACAAGTTCGACTCCGCTTCCCGGAATCCCGGTTTTTACAGAAGCTTTTTTATATTGCTCTATTGCCTCATATGCGGATTTCGCATAATCTTCCGTTTTTGACAGCGATGTTTCGTAATTGATTTTCTTTTCTGCCGCACGTGCCTGTGCGGCAAGGTCTCCGAGAGACGCAAGCTTTGACAGCAGTCCTCCCGCCAGATTTACGGGACCTCTGTATTTCATATACTCGAGTATCTGCTTTTCCATAACCGCCGGATTTGCCGGAGAAGAAGAAGGCACA
Organism: Clostridia bacterium; assembly: GCA_024404665.1. Lineage (GTDB taxonomy): Bacteria > Bacillota > Clostridia > Oscillospirales > CAG-272 > CAG-390. Next base: position 9,726 of record JAKSPQ010000015.1, on the reverse strand, counting down.
AGGCTTATGTCAAATGAATCCAGTGTAAGCTTTATGAGATTTTCCGCCGGAGCTGCCTCCGACATCGCACCGTAAAAAGCGTTGAGAAAGGTGCGTGTATATGAATCGCTGCTTTCAAGAATGCCGATGTTTTCCACCGTGTTTTTGAAATATCTCGTGACGTTGGCGTTCAGCTCCTCCTCGCTCTCGGAAATCGCAAACAGGCCGTAAACGTCGTACAGCACCCTGTCGTATTCGCTGAGGGCAGACAGGAGCGTGAGTTCCCCGGCAACGTCCATGCTGGTTCCGGCAGCCTCGGTTCGCGCGCAGTCAACGACAATTCCGGCCACGGTTAAAAGAGGCAGCAGAATGAACGCAAGGAAGACTGAAATGCTTCCTTTTATCGCTCCGGAGTATCTGATTATGCGTTTTTTATTATTCTTTTGTCTTTCTGTCATTTTTGTCTTTAATGCGGGACCGAAAACGAATCCCTGAATGCCGTAATCCTGTCAGCCGTCCCACTTCCGCTTCCGAGTCCCAGCCTCTCCCAGAGCTTCCCCGTAAGTTCAAGCGCAAGATCCGTGTTTCTGACAAATTCAGAGCAATCGGAAACCGCAGCGGAAGCCGTGATTACAAGCTCCCGCTTAATACCCGGGAGTTCTTTTTTTTCGAGTTTTCGGATTCTGACATCTATTCTGTGCCGCAGTCCGCTTCCCGACAGAGATATTTCGCATTCATATTCGCCCTTCCCCGCAAGCATGCTGTTCTGAAGCTCGATTTTCATTGCTTTTTCAAGTACTCCGAAGCTTTCGGAATAACCGTCCGAGAAGTACCTGTACGGTCTGTGCTCCGAAGATAGGCTGCCGATTGCCGCTCCTGACGGAAGCTCGCCGGAAAACGACGGCGTAGGTCCGTGTTCCTCTGATAGCAGCGATAAATATCCCGGGCATGCGTACTCCATGGATGCTGTCGTCGCATATTTCGACGCAATGCGCCTGATTTCCCCAGCCTCCGAGAGCCGTACCGCAAAGAGAAGAAGCGTAAATACCGCCGACAGTACTACGGGGAGTACCACCGTCATTTCAAGCACCTGAACCGCTCCGCGGTTATCCCGCGGGGCGGTTCTTTTATCTGCCGGCGCCTTTGTTACATGCTTAAAAATCATCAATAGACGAATTTATCCTTGAAAACAGTCTGTTTACAACTCCGGTAAGCTGATTCCTGAAAATTACCGCTATGGCTATTACAACAATGATAATCAGAATAATCGCTATAATATTGGTTTCTCCCCTTGCCGACAGCCATGCTTCCCTTAACGTCAGTCCGATACAGGTCAGTCTGTTCATAGGCGTGCGTTTTTCTTTGGTCAATAATCAAATCCCCCTCTTTATAGTTCTTTTTTTTCATAATTAATATCCTATCCCATTTCCGCAAACAGCGGAACAATAATCATCATAATAATACCCGCAAACATTATCATCAGCGGAATAAGCAGCTTGCTCTCAGCTTTTTTACCGAGGATCACTGCCCTCTGCTTCTTTTCGGCCCAGGCCTCTCCGCTCAGCAGTCTCAGCGACACGGCAAGACCGTTTCCGCCCTTTTTCAGATTCTGAGAAAGCACATTGGCAAGCTGCCTTGCTTCCTTTATTCCGGCCCTTTTTGAGAACCAGTAAAATGCGTTTTCCTCGCTCATTCCGTTCTTCATTTTCTGAGATGTCTCCGCCATTATCCTGAACAAAGGTCTTTCAGAGCTTGCAGCAGTCATATCCCAAGCGTCCCTGAGCACTATACCGGCGGAAATCAGAAGGGTGAGCTTCGACAGCACAGACGGGAGGTCCGCCAGGAGCCCGTCGTTTTTCTCCTTTATTCTGTTTCTCACTCCGACAAACATATACGCCCATGGCATAAATGACAATACAAAGACAAAAGCAAGCAGCTCGACACGCCCCGCAAGAGCGGAAAGAAGGCAGCCGACGCTAGTTATTATCATAAAAAGAGACAGTCCGGACGCGAAAACAGTATAATACAAAAACTGACCGTCACCCTTGTCCGAAAGCTCCGCAAAGGCGCTTTTTATCCTTACCGAATCCTCAAAAGGAACTTTTCTCCTTCCCGCCAGCATCGCACATCCGATGAATAAGAGCCTCGGAAACAACACAAGAGCGGGATCTGCGGCGGAGACTATATCATCATATGAATTAAGTCCGGAATAATAAAAGAAAATGCTGACGGCCGCCAAAGCCGTGCCGGCTGCGGCAGCCATTACCGATAACGCCGCTCTCATCGTTAAACTCTGATATCGGTAATATTCATACCGAGAAAGTATGCGAACGCAAACAGCATCATCGATGCAGTCTTAACCGCGATATTAAGCGGCGTATTGGCAGTGATGCCTCCGCTGTTCAGCAGTCGCATCATCGTAACCACGGCAAAAGGCATGAAGGACAATATGTTAAGCTCGTTCTTGCCGGACGCAACAGAGGCTGCGATCTCCATCCTGACAGCTATTTTTTCACATATTATGTCTCTGCTGAAGGTGACGGTCTGCCGAAGATCACCTCCGGTTCTGCAGCAGGCTGAAAAAGTATCGGCAAAATCCGAAATATCCTCAGACGATGCCCGTGAGGCAAAATCGTTTAAGAGCTCTTCAATATTTCTGCCGTTTTCCAGACCTCCGGAAATAACGGCAGCCTCGCATGTCATAAGCGCGTCCTTTCCGTATTCGGATTCGAGATCCGCCAGCGCATCATCAAACGCTCCGTAAATATTCCTTCCGGACAGGAATGAATTGCTCAGCGACTCAAGAAAATCCCTGAACTCAGTCAGGAGCTCTTTTTTTCTCTTCGATTTAAGATATCTCTTATAAATGCGGTACCCCGCCGCCGCAAAAAGCGGCAGAGCGATCAACAGCGCGGCCGTATGTCCGAATAATACATACATAGCCGCCTCTCCGGCCAATACTCCGTATAACGCCCCCTTAACAGTCTGAGAAGGAGTCATTATGAAAACGGAATAATCGTCCGGCGGGGCCATACGGTATTCCTTCCTCTTTTCTTTTTTTATTCCGAACAGCTCTTCTGCACCTCCCCGTTCAGTATTTCCGGATCAAATCCGGCAAGCACCAGTTTCTGTGTTCCTTTCAGTCTGTTTTTGCTTCTTTTCAGCCTCCCTTTAAGTTCGTTCTTTGTGCTGTCCGGGTCTTCTTCAAACACAAACAGCGGGTTAAGCTCTATTTCTCCCCTGTGAGGATCGTATTCCAGAACCTCCGATATCTCTACGGTTTTTCTGGATTTATCCCTCATTCTGGAAAGATGTACCACAATATCCACCGCGGAAGCTATCTGTGCCCTTATTGCGTCGGAGCCCGGCCCTGCATTTCTCTGAAGGACCATTGTTTCAAGCCTTCTCAGCATATCCGAAGGACTGTTTGCGTGCCCCGTGGAAACGGAGCCGTCGTGTCCCGTATTCATTGCCTGAAGCATATCCAGAGCTTCCCCGCCCCTGACCTCACCGACAATGATTCTCTCCGGTCTCATTCGCAGCGACGTTCTGATAAGGTCGCCTATTGTCACCTCCCCCTGTCCCGTTGAATTGGCGTTTCTTGTTTCCAGACTTACAAGATTCTTTATTCCGCAAAGCATAAGCTCAGCGCTGTCCTCAACCGTTATTATTCTCTCGTCTCCGTCGATAAAGCCCGACAGCGCCCCCAGAAACGTTGTTTTCCCCGAGCCTGTGCCGCCGCTGATAAAAATATTGTACCTGGCTTTAACCAGAAGCTCGAGTGCATTTGCTGCTTCCTCCGTCAGAGAACCGAGCTCGATAAGCTTTTTCATGGTCATAGGCTCCGAAGGAAATCTTCTGACAGTCATCACCGCCCCGCCCAGAGCCACAGGCGGAAGTACCACGTTGACTCTCGATCCGTCGGGAAGTCTTGTATCCACAATCGGCCTTGCTCTGTTAACCTCTCTTCCTGCTTTTCCGACAATTCTCTGAATAATATCCTCAAGCTTTTTTTCGGACTCAAAGCTCTTGCCGGTATCCGTGATTCTCCCATCCCGTTCTATGAATATTTTATCGGGTCCGTTTATCATAATTTCAGTTATTCCGGGGTCGGAAATCAGCGGATCCAGTATTCCGAAGCCTCTCATGTCGGAATAGAGATCCTTTGCAAGCTCTCCCAGCTGCCTGAGCGTCATTGTATCTCTCAAGGACGCTTCGTTTCTGATTTCGCTTGCAATCAGACTTTTAAGCTCTTCATCACTGATGCCGTGAGCGCCGGCCTCGATGCGGGCCTTCAGTTTGCCGATGATGCCGTTTTCGCTTTCGTGACCGCAATCATACGTTTCCCCGTCATTTGCCGCGATGGCGTCGGAGTCGGCATAATTCTTCAAAGTCCCGGCGTTTTCTCGTTTTATTTTCCTTTTTTCATAAGTAATCAAAGAAATCCGCCTCCGCCGCAATTCTGAAATTCATAGCCTCGTTCCCGGTATATTTTCTTATTCTTCCGAATATTCTGCATTCGGGATAGTCCTCCGGAGCATCATCGCTCTTGTTTATAATCACGCTGAGTCTCGGAGGAGCTGTATCCTTTACGATTCCGCCGATGTGAGAAAGCGCCTTGTCAGCGTCGGCAATTCGTCTAACGGATGCTTCGGTTCCGTCGCACACCGATACGATTCTGTCCGCCGCCGAATAAAAACTGCGGCAGAAATCCGAAAAACCGAACGGCAGATCAACGACAGTCGTACCGAAAAAAGATTTCATCTCCCGGATAAGCCCCGATGCTTCTTCCGCTTCAAGCTCCGAAACGTCACAGGAGTATTCGGGCGGAGCCGTAAGATATATCCCCGCAGCGGTGGAAGCCCTGACAAAATACTTTCTGAGATCTCTTCCGCCCGGCATATTTCCGCTCTTTACGGCAAAAATCAATTCCGATATGCTTGCGGGAAAATCGGAAAATCCAAGCGAATCCCGTGACCTGCAGGCCTCGAGATTAAGAAGAGCCACGCCGTTTTTTTCTTCGCCTCCCGTTTTTTTGGCGCATCTGACGGCATAAGCTTCAGCCAGAACGCTGCTTCCGCTTCCGCCGCAGGGCGAAGAGAATACCACAAGCTTTCCCTTTCCTTCGTTGTCTTTCCGCTCTTCGGTTCTCCGTCCGAGAGCCATGGAAATCATTCTCCTGAGAATGGCGTCCGAGCCCGAATATCTGTTGATTTTCCCTTTTCCGGCATCTGCCGGATTCTCCGAAAATTCGGCGAATACCGTATCCGGAGGAAGTAATGACGGTTCAACCGTACAGCCGATATCCGCCACAAACAGCCCCGGATGGAGCTCCGCCGCAGCTGCTATCGCTTTTTCAGTGTTCCCGAAGGACACAACCGATATCTCTCCGGGGAATCTTATTCCCGCCGCAACGGACAACCTTCTGTGAAATTCGGTGTCTTCACCTACTATAAAAGCTTTTTCAGTAATTTTTCAGTTTCCCCCTTTCTCTTTGCCGGATCCGGATTCATCAGGCGCGAAACCGTCGCGGCGGCCCCGTTTTTCAGCCTTTTGTATCCGTTTATGAGAGGATCGGGCATCCCTCTTCCGTGACATTCAATTCTGAAGACTGCATCGGGCGGAGCCTTGCCTTCTGTGGCGCGGTAAATAACGGCGCCTATTCCGTATGCATCGCCCGCCTCTCCGCCAAGTGTCGTATCTCAGGGCGTCGCCGTCCTTTTTAACGCTCCCGAAGGAAGGCAGAGCTCGGGTGCGGAGTAGCCCTTTTCATAATTGCCGTACCTGCTGAACTGCTCCGGCCAGAACAAAGACGCCGGACTGAAAAGAGAGATTTTCCCGCCGTCCGTCTGTCTGAGCGAAAACGGGCTTACGCTGCCCTGAACAAGGCCTCCGGCATGCAGCGCCGTGAGATATTCAAGAACATCCTTCAGCGCCGCCACGGATACCTCAAAGCTTTCGGTGTTTCCGATATTGCTTCTGTCGGCCATTGAAAGCTTATGTCCGCTGCGTCGTCTGAGGTAAACCGTATTGTTCTCGCAGAACACGTCCGTGATACCGTCGCCGCCGGGATATTCCCTGTATGCGGCAAAGCGAAGCGCACAGTCGCGGAACATTGCAAGAGCATCGGCATAATAATCCGAGAGCGGTTCAACGGTGACGCCGTCGGCGGAGCGTCTGCAGAGCTTTCTCGGAAAGAACTCGCAGATTTCCACCGGTCTTCCGAGCTTCAAGTCGTCCAGCTCATAAACGAGGCAGACGCCTTCCCTATAATACCTGCGGCCTATCGTATACCTTTTTTTCAGTTCGGTACCGGGCAGCAGCTGCTCCGGGACAGGCACATACACGCCTGTCGCCAGAGTTCTGTCCTCCGGCTCCTTTTCACTGATTTTTTCCTTCATCGGCAAAAACGGACTGTGCCTGCCGAATCTGACCTTCTGTGTATTTTCGGGAAGCATTAACGGCAAAACACCTTTAATTCCCGCCCCTACGGCTGCCGATATGAGTGACGAATAAAACTCGAATGCGGTTGCGAACCTTTTCTCGGGGCTCGGCTCCATCGCCTTCATAATACTGTCGGAAACCTCTGCGGGTATTTCAGGCACTGTTTCCGAAGGGTACGGGAGAATTTCCTTTCCCTGCAGTCTTTTTTCCGCCCTTACGGGAGGCGTTCCGGTAAGGAGAGCATAAGCTGTCGCCCCAAGCGAATAGATATCGCACAGGACTGCCTGCTTCATTCTTTTAACACCTCCGAGTCTCCCGGACGTGAGCTCGGGAGCCGAATATCCTGCCTTAAAGATTTTGTCCCCGGCAGGATGATAGTCCCTGTCGCTTACAGAGGAACCGAAATCAATGAGGTGTACCGTACGGATACCGTCCCCCTCGCTCACGATAATGTTGTCCGGCGCTATATCAAGGTGCACCGTGCCGGAGGAGTGCATGTCGCCGACTGTTTTTATAATAGCCAGCATTAGTTCCGTTTTATCTCCGATATCGGCTTTGGTCTCTGCGATAATTCCCGCCAGAGTCCTGCCGCCGATATATTCCATCGCAAGATAAGCGGTTCCGTTTGCCTCAAAAAAGTCTATAACGTCGCAGCCGCCGAATGCAGAAGCTCCGGCCGCCGATGTTGCCTCATGTCTGAATTTCTTTTTGAGAGACAAAAAAGCCGCGTTGTTTTTTTCTGTGCCGGAGGTCCGGGAAGGAATAGGTTCAACCGAGATGCCGTCATCGGCTCTCTTTACCAGCGACGGAAGAAACAGCTCCTTTATCGCCGTTATATCGCCGGTCAGCCTGTCATAGGCCCTGTATACATAACCGAAGCCTCCCCTTCCCGCACCTGTTCCGATAATGAATCTGCCATCCAGCAGACAGCCCGGCTTCAGCCATCCCTCGGGCGCGGAAAGACAGCCCACGGAGTTTCCGCAAACGGGACAAACCTCATAAATATCCGGGTATTCCTCAAAGCAGCGTAAGCATCGAATCATCTTTTTACCTCTTTCAGAACGACGTCGTCATACCGTCGTGTAATATGAATTTACGCATACCGTATAAATCATTGTCTCCCCGAGTCGGAGCCTTTTCCGACACCTTCGAGTGACTCATACCGAGAAATAATCGCCTTCAAGCGGTTGAATAATGTACGTACCACCTCCTATTTCTACGGAATCGCTGCCCGTGACCGCAGTCGGTGCAAGGATGATCTCGCCGTTGCAGTAAACGAGACCACTGCCGTCTCCGGGTTCGATATAATAAACGCGGCCTGCCGGATCATACACTATTTTCATGTGCTTTGATCTGGAAACGCGGTTATCATTCATAATGCATATATCGTTTTCGGCCCCTCGGCCTACGGTATTTCTTCCCTGTTTTATCTCATAGCTTCTGCCCTTGCAGGGACCGGATACGGCTACAAGCCAGCCGGCAACAGGACGGAAGCCCGGCTCTGACATATCTGCGTCCGCGGGGACCCACACCGTCGGTCCGCAAATTTTCTCAGCAGACATCCTCTTGTTCTTTACGTATTCGCTGCGGGAGGAACCGCTCTCAGTTTTTTTGCAGGACGGGCTTTCGCTCTCCCCGGATTCCGGAGGAGAGTATATATCTTCTCCGCAGTCTGCGGTCACGAGCTCATCCGATTCATTTTCCGGACTCTCGTCCGCTTCCGTTTCGGATTGTATAACCGAACGGATTTCAGATTCATCGCTTATATCTTCCGTTCCGCAGCTCTGTTCTTCCGCAGCGCCTTCACCTGTTTTTTCTTCGGTTGGTCCGCTCGTTTCTTTTGCGGATACCATGACAGAAGCTTCCTCGCTAACCGTAGCGGATGCGGCTTTTTTCTTTTCTTCGAAATCAGCCATCAGCTTTTCGAATTCGGTAGGAGACATAATCTCGGTAGGCTCGCAGATGACGCTGCCGCTTTCAGTTTCAGGCATGTTCAAATCCGAGGCAGACTTGTTTTCCTCCGTCTCCTCCTTCCGTGCCCTTCCGAAAACAAACGGCTTTCTGGCCGGCTTTGCTGTCAGGACTTTTTTCTTTTCCGTTCCGGCATTTTCTCCTTCGCAGTGAGGACAGCTTCCGTAAACGTCATGATCATAATAATGACCGTTTCTGCATCTGATGACTTTCATTGTTTTTCCCGTAAGAGCCCGTTTTGATTTCGCACAGGGCTTTATCTTTCGTTTTTATTTTGTTAACATTTCGTTCAGCGTGGCTTCATTATATCGCATATTCCGGCATTTGTCAAGGGAAATTTTGAATATTTTTTTAATAAATTATTAAGTAATTATAAACTTCGTTGTCGTTTCTCATAAGCTTCTCATATATCCGCAAGAACGCCGGCATCGCGCTTTTACGTGAATGCGCAGACTTATTTTTTTCTTCATCGCTGTTCTCCCGTAATTTGCCGCAAGCACTTTTCGGAACCGTGTCAGAGAATGCGCCCGGCATTCATTTTTTCATTGAAATATGAATAATTGTTTGATAATCACGGTATTTTCCCATGTTTATCATGAAAAGAATATCGTTTTTTCACATTTTTTTAATTTTATCTTGACAAGCGGATTATTTGCTGATATAATAAAGTATATAATCTTTACTCTAAAGGAGAACTATATCATGGCTTTTTGTCCTAAATGCGGAACTCAGATTCCGGAAGACACCAAGTTTTGCCCCGGTTGCGGTGCCGAAGTAGGCGCTCCTGCAGCTCCCGCTGCTCCTGCCGCTGCTGCTCCCGCTGCTCCCACTTTTACTGAAGAAGAAATCAAGGCCGGTCAGGGTTGGGCTATTCTTGCTTACCTCTCCTGGGCTTGCCTCTTCCCCATGTTCCTTTGCAAGGATAACAAGTATGTTCGCTTCAATGCCAATCAGGGCCTTGTTCTTGCTATCTTCTCCACCATCGGCTACTGCATTCCTTTCATCGGTTGGATCCTCAGCATCTTCTGCTTTGTTCTTACCGTAATGCAGCTCATCGCTGTTTGCAAGAAGCAGACCAAGGTTATGCCTCTTCTCGGCAAGATTAAGATTCTTAAGTAATACGGAATCAAAAAAAGGCTTCCCGAAGATTTCTTTTCGGGAAGCCTTTTTTATTCATTTCAGCGAATATGGAAAGCTTATAAAGCGAGCACGGATGCCGAAAAGACTTTTTCTTTTCGGCATCCGTGTTTTTTCAATAAATATTAGACCACAGCAGCGCAAAAAGCAGAAGAAAAAAAAAAAAAAATAGATTAAGCAGAATAAACAGACCTA
>JAKSPQ010000149.1 GCA_024404665.1 Clostridia bacterium | reverse complement strand
CATCGACGAGTCGCATAATTTCCGCAACGGCGGGCATACGGAGGAGGGTGAGGCCGGCACCGTCAAGATGAGGCGGGAATGAGCCCTCCGGTATTGGTCTTACGGATCCTATCTGAGAGGCAATCAGATTCGTGTTGTCTATGACCACCTCATGCGCTTTTTGTTCACCGAGATAGGAAAACTCATCGAGCATTTCTTCAGTGGTTCGAAGATACAGCGGAATCGTTCTGTCGGCATCCTTCATCTTGTTTCCGGTCTGAAGGATTCGTCTGTAAAGCTCGTCTTCCGGGTTTATAAAGTGAGAGTCGGAGGTTGCGACAACGGGCTTTCCGAGCTTCTCGCCAAGGGCTACTATTTTTCTTGAAATTTCATGAATCTCCTCGACGGAGCCGAGCTTGGCGTCGTCACCCATCAGAAGATAGCCGTCGTTCCCCGCCGGCTGAATTTCAAGATAGTCGTAATACTCCGCAATGGACTCGATTTCGGCCTCGGGGCGGTTCTCGAGTATTGCCGAAAAGAGCTCTCCCGCCGAACATGCGGAGCCGATAATAATACCTTCTCTGTATTTATCAAGAGTGGTTTTGGGAATTCTCGGATTGCGGTAATAGTATTTCAGGTAGCTGTCGGAAATCATTCTGTACAGGTTTTTAAGCCCCGTCTGATTTTTTACAAGCATTACCATATGATATGATTTAAGCTTTTTAGGGTCGGAACCTGCGGCAATTTCAGCGGAAAGCGAAGAAAAATCCGATATATCCCTTCTTTTCATCTGCTCAATCATTTTGAGGTAGATTTCAGTCAGCATTTCGGCATCGTCAACTGCTCTGTGGTGATTGAAATCTCCGAGCTTATAATAATCGGCGAGAATATCAAGCTTATGCTTCGTCAGTGTCGGATTTAAAAACTTGGAAAGACCGACTGTATCGAGATACGGATTGTCAAACGGCAGTCCCTGTTTTTCTGCGGCAGCTCTGATAAAGCCGGTATCGAAGTCGGCATTATGCGCAATGAGAAGACAATCGCCGCAAAACCTCAGAAATTCCGGAAGATTCCGTTCGATTGTCGGAGCTCCCCTGACATCGTCATCCGTAATTGATGTAATCTCCGTTATATGGTCCGGAATATGCATTTCGGGATCAATAAACTGAGAATAACGGTCAACTATTTCGCCTTTTTCCAGCTTAACCGCACCGATTTCGATGATTTTGCACTCTTTGGCAGAAAAGCCCGTCGTCTCAAGGTCGAATACCACACAGGGGGCGTCAAAGTCCTTGTCATAGCTGCCCTCCAGCGGAGACGCGGTATCGTTTACGAAATATGCCTCCATTCCGTAAACAGGCTTGAAACGATCTTCCGCGGGGATATCCGAGCCCTTGTAATATTTGTCAAGGAAATTCATAACCTCGGGGTATGCCTGAACGTTTCCGTGGTCAGTAATGGCAATGGATTTATATCCCCATTTGATTGCGGTCTTTACGGCGGCAGCGGGAGACGTAAGAGCGTCCACCTGCGACATTGACGTATGCAGATGCAGCTCGACTCTCTTTTCCGGATATTTATCGGCTCTCGGCAGCGCCTTGATTTTCATTGCGGCAGCGGGAACCATATAGAACTCGTCGTTCTTTGTGTCCTTTCTTATTTCGCCGTTAATGGCAAGAACCATGCCTTCATCGTACTGATTGCTCTTCTTCAGGGCCTCCTCTTCCTCGAGGGAAAGCTCCTGCACGCACATGGATGCGTTTCCGTCAAACAGCGTAAATGAATAAAACCAGTTTCTTCGGTTCCTGGTATCGCATTCGATATTGGAAACCGTACCTATGATTATCGCATTTTTCTTAGGTGCAAGCACGGAAGATACGGAAACAGGCTCTATCTTGAATTCCTCGCCGATGAAGGCTTCGGGCGACGATATATCGAATTCGTGAGTTCCTATCGTGCATATGCCGTCCTCTACGACAGCGATGGCGTTCTCATCGAATACGGATCTGATTTTTTTAAGGTTCAGCGTCTCCTCGGGCGCGACGACGGGAGCAGCCTCCTCGGCGCTTTCTGACGCGGACTGACGTCTGTCATATTCCAGAAGCGCTTCCCTGCAGCTTTTGTTGAATTCCTCGTATCTGCGGAATTCCGCGGAGTTATAAAAATCATCCTCGGTAATTCCCTTTACGTTGAATTTTTTGTCTAATCCGAATTCGTTTTTAACAAGCGCGGCAAGCCTTTGCTCGGCCTGATGCTTGACGGCAAAATCGACGCCCTTCCGGCCGAAATTGACGGTTACCGAAAAGGAGCCGTCGCTTTCCCTGTCAATTTCGAATTTCCCGAAAAAACCGGGCGGAACAAGGCACCTTGACTCGGCGTCCCTTATCAGATCGTAAAGATAACCGACTTCAAACAGGTCCGGAGAATAATGCGGCATAAATACAACAGAAAGCCCCTCGGACTTATAAGCCGCGGCTATACCGTCCTCTGCTTTTTTTATAGACTTTTTTGAAATCAGTCTGCCGGCGTTAACCTGAATTTCGTACTTTTTAGGATTTATATTAGATCTTCCGACTGTATAGGATGATACCGAGTCAAAAAATCCTTCGGTCTCGAAATCCGGATCGTATTTTGAAAACAAGTCTTTTAAAGGCTTCATTTATCGGTGTAATTATCCTTGATATAATTTATGAGAGAGGGTACTATCTCACTCTCCGGTATTTTTCTGACGATTTCTCCGTGGGCAAAGAGCAGTGCTTCTCCCTTGCCTCCGGCTACTCCTACGTCAGCCTCATGTGCTTCGCCCGGGCCGTTTACCACGCAGCCCATTATCGCAACCTTAACGGGTACGTCAAACAGCCCTTCTTTTTTTGCAGCGGCTTCAAAAGCCGAAGACAGTCCGATTAAATCTATCCTGGTCCGACCGCAGGTTGGGCAGGATACGATATTCATGCCGGAATGGCCGACGCAATCGAGAGAACGCAGAATATCTCTGCCCGCGTATACCTCTTCCACAGGATCTGCAGTCAGAGACACTCTTACGGTATCACCGATACCGTCAGGTATCAGCGCTCCCAGCGCCTCGGCGTTTTTGATGAGCCCGTATCTTGCATTTCCCGCCTCGGTAACACCGATGTGGAGCGGGAAATCACAGTTCTCCGCAAGATAACGGTTGGCAGCCACCGTGCCGGAAACAGATGATGATTTTACAGATATGACAATATCGTCAAAGCCGAATTTTTCAAGCAGTCCGACGTGTCCCATGGCGGATTCAAAAAGCGCTTCGGGAGTGGGAGCTCCGTACTTTGCAAGAAGCTCCTTTTCGAGAGAGCCTCCGTTAACACCGATTCTTATCGGTATTCTGCGGCTTTTGCATACTCTTGCGACCTCGGCCACTCTGTCTTCTCCGCCTATATTGCCGGGGTTTATCCGGATTTTGTCTATTCCGTTTTCTGCGCACTTAAGAGCAAGTCTGTAATCAAAATGAATATCCGCAACAAGCGGAATGAAATCACAGGCCCTGCGTATTTCCTTAACGGCTTCGGCAGCCTCTGTATCGGGCACCGTGAATCTGACTATGTCGCAGCCGGCATTATGAAGCGCCGTAATCTGCTCTACGGTGGCTTTTATATCATGAGTGTCGGTATTGGTCATCGATTGAATCGGTATGCGGTTTCCTCCGCCTACGGCAATACCGCCTACGTATACGACTCTGGATTTTTTTCTCATAATGGGCTCCGGAATTTATTTGAATAATTTGATAATATCCTTGGCAGTAATGAACATCATAAAGCCCAGAAGGACTATGAGTCCTGCTGCGTTGATGTAGCCCTCGACTTTTCTGTTAACCGGCTTTCTCGTTATTCCCTCGATAATAAGGAGCAGGATGCGTCCGCCGTCGAGCGCAGGGAGAGGAAGAAGATTCATTATTCCCAGGTTAACCGAAATAATGGTTATGAGATAAAGCACAGCCGGAAAACCTCCGGATACGGCTTCGCCGACAGTATCGGTCATACCGATGGGACCTGAGAAAGAATCGACTCCGAATCTTCCTGTAACAAGATCCTTCAGAGTATCGAAGACCATCTTTACGGAGTTGACGGATCTGAAGAATGCCTGTGACATGATGTTTCCGAAGGTTTTCTTGGGTCCGTAAAGTCTGAAATCGTAAATTCCGAACACAATTCCTTCGGATTCCTCGGTTGGAAACACAACGTCCTCAAGAACCACGGTATCACCGTCGCGGACGACGGTAATGTCAAGCGGATTCTGACCGTTGTATATAATCTCGTAAATAAGGTCGTTTCCGTTATGGACACGTACTCCTTCGACCTTTATTATCTTATCTCCGGCCTGCAGACCGTACTCGGGGCTTTTTGCCCCCTCCTGAAAATCGTAAATAACGGTTGATGCAGGTGTGGATATACATACGAGTATGAACATACACAGAAAACCCGTAAGTATATTCATTACGGGACCGGCGAGCACGGTGGCCAGCCTCTTGTATACGGGCTTTTTATAAAAAGCGTCGGAATCCTCCGAATCGCCGTCCTCGCCCTCCATCTGTACAAAACCGCCGAATGGCAGGGCTCTTACGGAAAATCTGATTCCGTTCTTTTTTGAAACATGCGAAAATATCGCAGGACCCATGCCGACGGAAAACTCAAGAACCTTTATGCCGGAAGCACGGGCAATAAGGAAATGTCCGCCCTCATGAATAATAACAAGGAGCGAAAGAATAAGTAAAGTAAGTAAGAAATTGGGAATCCACATAATAATAATAAACGAAATAAAGGGGTTAAGGGGCAAACCGAACCTGATCCGTCTAAATATCAAGCAAAGCTTAAAGCGCTTCGGCCGTTTCGGTTTTTAAAAAATACAATTCGGAAAATCATTAGCGGGAAGCTAGGAAATCACAGGCTATTCGCTGGGCCCCACGTGCGGCACCGAGAATATCCGAAAGGACAAAGGGATTTACGGCTTCAGCGTCAGAAACGGCATTCATAACATAGAGAAGGCAGTCAAAAATACCGACAAAGGAAAGTCTGTTCTGAAGGAAAGCCGAAACGGCAGCCTCATTGGCAGCATGCAGAATCGCAGGAATGGCTCCTCCGGCTCTCAGAGCCTCGTAGGCAAGCTTCAGTGGTATAAAGGTATCGGTATCAGGCCTTGAGAAAGAAAGGCTTCCTACGGTCGCCAGATCGAGTCTGCGAATGCATGCCGGTTTTCTGTCGGGAGCCTCTATGCCGTATTGAACGCAGAGACGCATATCCGGAACGGAAAGCTGTGCAATCACGGCTCCGTCACAGTATTCGACGAGCGAATGAATTATACT
>JAKSPQ010000148.1 GCA_024404665.1 Clostridia bacterium | reverse complement strand
CAAGTCTGTAGCGGACTTTCACCGCCAAGTGATTCGCTCATGCCGAGCACACTAATAAAGTGCATGTTAAAAAAGTCCGCGACTTTTTTAACATGCACTTTTATTACTTATTCATCTTTCGTGTTCTATGCTAAATTGCCATACCCACTTTCTGTCGGCAGTTGCCGAAACCTGATGCAGCAATAATAATTAAAACGGGAAAATAAGTGTAATGTATTTTTCGGTTCCTTTAACCCTGAAATTGATTCCCAAAGCCGGCGTGCCGTTGTTAATGACCGATATTTCTTTTTCCGGCGAGTATTCTATCTCGGCATTTTGGTCCTTGATCAATTCTCTGCACTTTTTTTCAATGTATTCATCCGTAAAGCGAGAAGGAACCTCTTTACCGATTAATGTGAAGATATTCGTGGTTTTAATCTGAACCAGGTTGCCGTCGGAATCGACCAAAACACAGACAATGCTCTTATAACGGTAACCCGGGGTAACGGGCTTCATCCCGAAATATACGGTGATAATATGAAAGCCTAAATCCGGGTCTGCAGTCGGTTCATAATGAGCGGTAAACTGTTCTCCCCAAACCTCAACGGCATATTTGGTTGCAATGTCAATCACTTCCTGCGCAGTCTTTGTTGTCAGAGAGCCTTCTGTATTAAACGGCTTTCCAATATTATAGTCAACAATTGTACCTGAAGGACTTACCTTAATTCTTTCACCGGATTCTGCTGTATACAAATACGAATAACTGCCGTAATGACCGGGATTCGGTTTTGTGTATGTGAATACAGTTTCCTTATTATTAACCGAGCAAGCAATCTCACTCTTTTCGGGTTCCGGGATAATCATGGCTTCATCAAATGTTTTTATCGGTTTAATGCCGGTATTCTTATTAATGGAGTATACTTCTCCGTCCGGAATCGAATCCACATAATAACATGTATCAGTGTTTTTCCCGGTTAACGAGCAAGCTGTCAAAAGCATCATAAAAGCCGCAATGGCTATCAATAAGCTAATAATTCTTTTTTTCATAGTAATTCCTTTCATTGTCGGTTAATTGTTATGTCGATATATGAACTTTTAAAAAAGGGGATGTTAAAAAGTCCGAGACTTTTTAACATCCCCTCAATAATTCACATGCCTGAAAGACTTCCGGCGTTTTTAATTCATCTCAGGCAAAAGCGTCTGTAATGCTCCGGATCCTTGCAGAAGGTCTCAAACTCGGACATGATGAGCTCGGCAACCTCCTCGCAGGAGCGGAACTCGGTATCGATGATGCAGTGATAGTTGCAGAGATCAAGGTTGTCCACACCGTAAATCTGAAAATACCGCTTGTTCTCCTCGTTCATTCTGTCATTGACCTGAGCGATGGCATCGGCGATATCCTTATAGCTTTCAACGCTGCCGCGGGTCGTGTCACCCATGATTCTCTTGGCGGACACGGCCGTATTGACGTAAAGATAAACCTTAAAGGTATTTACGGCAAAATTCCATGCCATTCTGGAATCGTAAATGATTTTTTCATCGGCTCTTTCGACGGATATTCTCTTTGACTCGTTGTCAATCATGTAATCGTATTTCGGGTCGGCCGTCATAAGCTTGTTGAATTCCAGCGCAGTCATGCCGAGATCCGCGGCGATTTTTCTGAGAGCTGTTCCGGTGGATACGATTTCGTATCCGTAATTTGCCGCAATTATCTTAGCAACAGTGGATTTTCCGCTTCCGAGGCGGCCTGTGATGGAAATATGCATTATTATTCTCCTTAAAACTGTGAATCGATGACAAAAATCAGTATTTCATCTCGGCAAGCTTGCGCAGATAATCTGCCTGAGCCTCCGCTGCAACGCCCTGACGCTTGATTTTCTTTGAGGTATTCTTTACGAATTCCTCATTTCTTATGACAAAGTATGAGATATGCTTGTAATTCTGAACCGAAGCGTTGACGCTGTCCACCGCCTTGGTGAACTCGGCCTCGATCTGTCCTCTGGTATAATCCTTTCCGTAGGTTTCAGTGAAGCTTTCGTCATCGGGGAACATAACAGCGACGATATCGTAATCGCCTCTGGTTTCATTGAAGTAGGCGACGACGACAGCCTCTGCCACGTAGGGATTTCTGCACAGGAAGCCCTCGAGCTCCTCAGGGAATACATTCTTTCCGCCCGCCGTAACGATGAGGTTCTTCTTGCGTCCCGTAATGAAGAGGAAGCCGTTCTCATCGATGTATCCGAGGTCTCCCGTGTAAAACCAGCCGTCCTTCAGAACTTCTTCCGTGTTCTCGGGGTCATTGTAATAACCGAGCATTACATTATCGCCCTTAAAGCGGATTTCACCGGTTCCGTCGCTTCTCATATCGTATATGTCGAGTATTCCGTTGGGAGTGGCAAGTCCCGCCGAGCCCGGATTCCAGAGATCGTCCATATTAACAGCGGCGAGAGGTGCGCATTCGGTAAGTCCGTAGCCCTGAACCGCATAGAAGCCGAGATCGCGAAGTCCCTGCATTACGGTGGGATCAACGGCGGCGCCGCCGGAAATAATCAGTCTCAGTCTTCCGCCGAAGGAATCGTGAATCTGACCGAACGCGCGTCTCTTCAGGAACATATTGCTGCCCGTAAGCTTGATGAGCGCTTTGACCATCTTCTCGGTCTTGGGACCCTTGCGTCTGATATTCATCATAATCTTGCGGTAAAGCGTCTCTACAAGCATAGGTACACCGCAGATGATGGTGGGCTTGACCTCCTGAAGGTCTCTTGTTATATATCTGAGTCCCTGGCAGATTGCTACGCAGCAGCCGTTGAAAAGCGGGAAAAGAAGGCTGGTGGTGCAGGGATATGCATGATGGAAGGGCAATACGGCAAGGAAAATATCCTCCGGAGAATGCCAGAGCATAGCTCCGGTTTCCGTAATATCATGGCAGATATTGTGGTGGGAAAGCATAACGCCCTTTGCGATTCCGGTAGTTCCGGATGTGTAAAGAAGCACTGCCATCTTGTTTGAATCAATGGGAAGGTTAACGTATCTCGTGTCTCCGGCGCGCAGCTTGTCATGTCCTGCGGCAGTCATGGCATCAATCTCATCAAAGCTTATGCGAACTATGGACGGATCCAGTTCATCGACTTTCTTTCTGCACTTTTCGGAGAAAATAACCGCTGTCGCTCCGCTGCTCTTGGCAATCGATCTGAATTCCTCAACGGGGATTTCCTTGTCAACCGGTACTACGACTCCGAGTCCGCAGGCAACCGTCAGGTATGCTGTGCCCCAGGCTATGCAGTCCTCACCGATAACCATAACAAAAGGTCCGCCGAGTCTGCGGTCATACAGCTCCGTGCCGAATCCCTCAACTCTGTCAAGGAACGCCGAATATGTGAGTGTGGTCCATTCTCCGTTTATTTTCTGAACGAACGCAGGTCTGTCTCCGTATTTTCTTGTGGAATCTCTGAGACCCTCTCTCATATTCTCAATGGGTAGAGAGGGAAAATACTTTGGTGTTTTTGCCATGTCCTTTGCCTTCCTGAATCATTATTTATCCGGATACGGCTTCTGTCCGTATTACGGAATTGTCTTTATTTTATATTATTTTTAATCCGAAAATTACAGCATAGATAAAAATTTCAGCGTTATTCTTGCGGAAATTTCCGATGCCTTTACCGAGAATTCCTCAAACGACATATGTGCATCCCCGTCGGCGCCGTCCGAAACACAGCGGATGAGCGCAAAAGGAAGCTTCAGCGCAGCGCAGGCATGTCCGACAGCCGCACCCTCCATTTCGGTTCCCGCAGCATCAAAGCCGTTTCTGATGAGAGCCTTGTCGTCCGCATTGCTGACAAATATATCGCCTGAGGCGATAGTGCCCCTTATTACCCTGCTTCCGCAAAGCTCCGCCGCACGGACGATTTTGTCGGTAAGCTCAGCATCGGTATCAAAAAATTTAGCGGAGGAGCCGTCGGGGAGGAACACGGTTCCTCTTTCATCGCCGAGCAGTCCGTAATCAAGATCGTGCTCTGCAGTTCTTTCCGCAGCGACAACGTCGAGCACGTGCAGACCGGGCTCCAGTCCGCCCATGCAGCCGGTGTTGACGATGAAGTCCGGCGCAAACGCCGAGGCCATCAGCGTCGCGCAGATTGCAGCGTTAACCTTTCCCACACCGGCTCTGGCAAGGACAACATCAATGTCTCCGATGCTCCCGCGGTAAAAAGTGAACACTCCGATTTTTTCTTCACGTATCTCCGAAAGCTCCGCGCGAAGCAGTCGGATTTCGCATTCCATGGCCCCGATGATGCCTGCGGTGATTTTTTTATTCATCTCAGTACCTCATCTGACGGACCGTCGTCGCGTTTTTGTTGTAGAATTTGCACCTCTTGAGCATTTCGTTCGTGGCTTCGAAGAGAAAAGCGCATTTTTTGCCGTTTTCATCGGTGTAAATCGCAAAATAAGCGTCGGATGCGGTTTTTGACGAAAGTGCACAAAACACCGTCTCGGGCGCAAAGGCCTCGTACCTGTCCCTGAACTCCTGTTCGCCGAAAGGAGCAATGAGCTCGCAGTCCTTTACCATGAAGGACGTCTGAGGCTTTTTGATTCTGTGGTTGAACGCGTTCTGAACCAGCGTGAAATCCACTTTGCCGGTTTTGATGGAATACTCGTACTCAATATCGACAAGTCTCCATGTGAAGAACGCCAATACCGCATCACCGAGTATGACAAGTGCGCCTAGATATACAAATGCCTTAAGCTGAGGAATGAACATAAGAAGCGAAATCGTAATCAGCGGGACAAGGACGTAAAGGGTAGCAAGTCCGATTCTGCCCCAGAGAAATTTTCCCTCTTTTTTCTGCGCAACACCGTACGAATACTGTTCTGTAATTTCTGACATTGTTCTGTAATCTCCTTTGATTATTGATACGGTTTTATCTTAAGCGAACTGCCTGTTTTTATTTTGACAGCCACTCCGGAAATCAGTGACGTTTTTCGGACGGATTCAGATCCCGTGACTCTATTACGTATATTCCGCCCTTTTTTACCGCTATCAGCGCGCAATTTCCCGTAATTTCGTTGCTCACCGCATACTGAACGGTACGGAACAGGCTGGCCTTGTTCAGCGGATACTTTACTCCGTCTATTTCAACGCCCTTGACCCTGGAATCCGCGGCGATAACCGACAGATATTTAAATCCGCTGCGGCCTATGAGCGAAGAACCGTTTCTTATGAATCTCACGCGGGACTGACCGTCCGTCATCACCGCGTATACTCTCAGAACGTTCAGATGCTCAAGAACGGAAATGTTCGACAGAGTGTGGTCGAGTCTTCCGCTGAGTCCGCCTATGATAACGATCTCCTCTGCGCCCCTCTCAAGGGCCACATCGACGGCTGCCTGAGTGTCCGTGTTGTCCTTTTCCGTGTTGAGTCTTATTATCTCGGGACCGTCGGGCAACGCTCCCGCACCGTACGAGTCAAAGTCGCCGATGATAACCGACGGCTTCTCTCCCAGAAGCTTCGCGTTGGAATATCCCGAATCCGCAGCGATGACGAGGTCGTCGCCCTTCGGATGCTCCGTAATAAAATCGGGATGAACCGTTCCTCCCGTATAAATAAATGCCTTCATTTTCCGAATCCTGTATAACGGTTATTTTTTGTCC
>JAKSPQ010000147.1 GCA_024404665.1 Clostridia bacterium | reverse complement strand
TGTAAGGAAAATAAAAATCCGGGCACACTTGTTCCGTAATAAAGACAAGTGTGCCCAGACGGTCGGCTGTTCAGTGCTTTCTGCTCCACCGTGGTAACCCACATAAATCCGTCAGTCACAGAAAGTCTTCTATATTAGGTTAATATTATATCACTAAAACGGAAAAGTGTCAAGAGACTTTTTCTCCGTGATGCGACATATTTGACGGCCGGAATAATCAAAACCTTATCTGAGCTTCAGAACCATCGAATACTCATCGAGCAGTCTGCCGTCAGGCTGCCTTACGGCGTTAGGCTTTCTCCCGGTTACGGTAAAGCCGAGGCTTCTGTACAGATTCCCCGCTCTTTCGTTGCCGTCGATGTAATCAAGCTCAAGCTGCAAAGGTCCCGACAGCTCCTTTGCAAGAGCAATCTGAAGCTCCATGAGCTTTCTGCCTATTCCCTGCCCCCAGTATTCCCGTCTGACGCCGATGGATATGGTTCCCCGGTGCCTGATTTTCACAAGATGTCCGTATGACACCTTGCACATCCCGACAGGCTCGTCTCCGATCAAGCACATCAAAAGACAGTCACAGGGAGAAGAATTGATGATTTCAAGGGCCTTGCGTCCGGCATCGACGGTGTACCTTTTAACCTCCTCAGGAGTTCTCAGCATATACTCGCTCTCATCGTAAATACGGCTGATGAAGGAATAAATCAGAGAAATCTCGGAGAGCGCCGGAGAGCGGACATAGGCTTCCCTTCCGTTTTTGAGTTTAATAATTTTCGGGGATACAATCATGCGGTTAAGCTCACTGATTAACGGTCCTTGTCATCAAATACCGATTCAACGGTATCTCCCAGTGCTTTTCCGAAGCTTTCGGCGGTTTCACCGAGAGCTTTTCCGACGTCCTTCCAGTTGCTTTTCAGGGATTCGCAGTCTACGGCCGAGGGTTCTCCGCCGTTTTTGCTGTCAAGGCTGTCTATACCGGCTCTGGCGCTTCTCAGAATCGCCTTGCCGAGTCCCGACATGGATTTTCCCATGCCCTTGCCGAAAAGCTTCCAGCTGTCCTTCAGGCTGTCTCCGGAGACGGCTTCGCCGTATTCTTTGTTTTCGTTGTTGTCCATTCAGGTCACCTTTTATTTGAAAGCGATATCGATAACGACCTGGCAGTGATCCGAGCTCGCAAGGGCTGTATCGGTCGTTACTATTTCATGTCTGTAAACGTCTATTACGTCTCCCGTAACCATAAGAATATCTATGGGAGTACCGGAAGGCGGTTTCTGTCCGGGATTCGAATGGAAGGAGTTTATTCCGGTTGTCTTATCACCCTTAGATACATTCAGCGAATTTGACATTATTCCGCTGAACGTAATCACGGAATTCGAGCTTGCATTCGCGTTCATATCTCCCATGACAACCACGGGAAGCGCGTCACCGTATTTTTTTCTCAGCTCATCCTTCTTTTCAAGAACCTCACGCGTATTGTCTTCTCTCCACTGCCTGCCCTCTACGGAATCCGTCATCTTAACGCCGAATACCTTTACGGTGTCGTAGGAGCCGAGAATCAGGGACCAGTGACCGTTGATATAGGCGGAAAGCTGTCCCGTCTCCTTGTTTTTGAGGACAATCCAGGCGAAGGTCTTGGTATTGGTTTCGGTCCAGCGCTTGTTAAAAAGCTTGCTACCGGACTCCACGAGCTCGTATTTATCCTTGAGATAAAGGAACGGGGTGTAGCAGGTCGACGAGGTGCTTCCTATTTTGTTGCAGGCCAGAGCATATACGGATCCGAGACCGGCTGTAAGGCCGCTGTGACCGGAGGAGTTGCATTCCTGCATTCCTATGACGTCCGGCATATAGGCCGAATAAACGCTGATATGAAAAGGAATACGCGAAACCAGGGTATCTCCTCCGAGCACGTTGGAGGTCATAACCCTTACGGTTGCGTCGTCAGCCATAGGAATTTCGGCGGAAACAGAGCTCTGCTCCGAGCCTGTGACGCTGATTTCAATATCTCCCGTAAGAGTCTTCGGAAGATTCTTTTCAAGGAAGCACTTCATAGCCCCCGAGGCGCCTATAACGGAGCCCGACACGAACGACAGAGACTGTGAATCAGCGGTCGTCAAATATTCGAGCACTCCCGCTGTCTTGCCGGAGGACGGTCCTCTTCCGCAGTCACCGAACTGAATCTCGTGGTCGGAAGATACCTTTGTTACGGTTCCCGCAGGAATTACGACGCCGGTTAAGTCTCTGACTCTTTCCGCAAAGGACGTCATGGCGTCGTTATAAATGCTTTTTTCTCTCGAAGCATATACGATGGCGAATTCCCTTATATCGGTTCCGTTGATCTTGAGAGAGGAAACCGGGTACTTGCCGTCAAATCTCAGGGAGAAATCAGCGGGGATTACGGCCTCGGCGTCCACATGGCTGCGGAGGAAATCGTTAACCGCAGATACCGTTGACTTTGTTCCGCCTCCGCAGATAACAAGCTTTGTTCCGACTGCCTTGATCGCATAATCCTTGTAAAGCAGGGTGGATCTTACATCGGCCGAGGCTTCTCTGTTGGTTTCGCCTACGAGAATCTCGTTCGGAATCTCCGTTAAACCGGCAGCCGCTACCAGAAGGTCGGTTTTAAGCTCCAGCTTTTTGCCTGTAACCTGCTGGATTTTTTTCTGAATATCCATGGCAGCCTGTTTTACTTCAGCATCAGCGTCCTCCGGATAAACGATACGGTAGGGACTGTCACCCGTAAGCTTCAGAGGCTCCGCGGGCGCGGCTGTAGATTCAGGTTCCGTCGCTGCCGTGGTATCCGTGTTTTCTCCGCCTCCGGAGCATGCTGCCATGGCAGCAAGCATCATGACAGCCAAAAGAATGCAATACAGTTTTTTCACAGCTTACTCCTTAACAAATGCAGATGAATATGCCGCCCACGAGTAATTCACGTCAAAGAAATCAAATACGGCGGCATCGGTGAACACGAACTTGGTACCGGACAGGCCTTCGAGTATGCTTCCCTTACCGTACACGCTTCCGTCCGAGGACTTCGCGCAGGTGAAGGCATCGCCCTTTGCGGGATCTTTTGCGGCCTCATCGACAAAGTCCGCGTAATCCATATAAATCTTCTTTAATGATTTGCAGCCGGAAAACAGATTTCCCTGCCACTCGACGATGTTTGAGCCGACGTAGATCGTTTTGAGATCGGCACAGCCGGCAAAGCAGCCGGTCTGCAGACCGTAAACCTGCTTTCCGTCGTGACTTACGGGAACGATGAGGGCCGTAAGCTTCTTTGCTTCGTCGGTGACACCGGAAATATAGAGATACTCCCGGCCTTCAAACGTCTCGGAGGAGTACGTGAAGAATGCCTCGATTTCTTCGGCAGTATACTGAGGCTTCTCCTCCGGCACCTTGTTTCCCTCGCTGCCGCAGGCGGCAAACGCCGACAGCGTAACCAGGGTCATGATCAATGCAAGAATTCTTATGCTTTTTTTCATTTGATTTCCTCCGCGGAAGGTCCGCAATAAAAAACACTGAGTGCCGTGCAGGCACACCGGAAAAGAGCTCGGGCCGAGCTTTTGCCGTTTTGTACGGCGGGACGGTTTTCTCCCCTGTTTTACTTATCACGCTCAAGCCCCGGTATTGCCTTTTTTACCCTTTCGCAGATAAAGAAAGCCAGCGAGAGCTTTATGACGTCCGGTAAGATGAAGGGGAAAACACAAAGGCCGAGAATTTTTCCGAAGCCGTATTCCGTACCCGAGGATGTCATAACTGACGAAAACCATACGGTTCCGAAAAGATAACATACCGCAAGTCCCGAAAGCAGCACGGGAATCTTCAGCCATCTGCTCCTTGAAAAGAGCGGTTCAAAGAGCATGTAAATCAGAGAAATAAATATGAATCCGACTATGTATCCGCCTGTGGGGCCGAGTATATGTCCTATTCCGCCCTTAAAGCCCGAAAACACGGGAACTCCGACGGCTCCGAGCATTATGTAAAGCGCAACGGCATATGTTCCGTTCTTTCCCCCGAGGAGCAGCACCGCGCAGAACACGGCAAAGGTCTGAAGGGTAATCGGGACAGCCAAAGGCACCGTAATCCAGGAGCACACCGCGATAAGGGCGGCAGTCAGAGAAATATAGGCCGTTATTCTCAGTGCGTGAGTGTTGCTGTGGCTTTTCATATGCCCGCCTCTCAGAGCTTCAAAGCCTTCGCCGCAAGCCTGCCGGCTTTAGCCGCTATCGGAAGTCCTCCGGGAGGAGTCTGCCATTGAGTCGCAACAAACAGATTTTTGATCTTCGGTATTTTGCAGCCGAGGGATACGGGAGCCAGCTTTTTAGGCATTGAGAAACTCATGAACGAGCCCATATCGGCGCCGGTATAGCGCTTATAGGTTGCGGGAGTCCAAACGTCAAGCAGCGTAAGGGATGCCGCAGCCTCCGGGTAAGTGTCCGCAATAATCCGCCGGGCGGTTTCGGCAAGCAGCTTTTCACGCGCCTCGTACTCCTCCCGGTTTTCCGCAAGCTTTATATACGAAAGCGCGGTTTCTTCATCGGTGTAGGCCATAAACTGTACTATGTTTTTGCCCTCGGGATAATTTGTTTTCTCGTGCGAGAACTCTCTGAACACTATGGTTTCGCAGTCAAAAACGGAACGTGCGTATTCCGGAACCCTCACCATGAAGGTTCCCTTGAACGGCAGCTCTGAAACATCGGACGAGAATGCGCCCTGAAGGGCCGAGAATCTCGTGAACTCCTTGGACGAATACATCTTTCCGAAGCCGCGGGGCATGGGAACATCGAGAATCTTTCCGAAAAACGAGGCGGGGTCTATCGTTGAAATAACGGCATCGGCGCCTAAGACGGAACCATCCGCCATCTCAACTCCCGTAACGGTATTGTTCTTCAGATTGATCTTAACGGCTTTTTTGCCTGTAAGCAGGCGTCCTCCGAGCTCCTTGAATTTATTCACCATTCTCTGTGCAGCAGGCAGAGAGCCGCCCGCCGGCAGAGCTGCATTTCCGCTGCAGAAGCTTGCCGCAACATAGAAGAAGGCCATTGCGGAGAAATTGCCCGGGGTCAGACAGGCGAAGAACCTTCTGAGCATGGGGCTCTTATAGCATTTTCCGTATTCGTCAACGGTCATTCCGTGATATTTCATAAGCCCGGGAATCAGGGCTATGAATTCGAAGGGCGTAATCCATCTGTTGTAATGGCGGCCTCCGGTCCTGTCAAGGCCCATGAGCCTCTTTACGTTTCTGCCGAAGCGTCTGCACTCAGGCGCATCCTCAGGGGATACGGCTATCATGCTTTCAACGGTTTTGTCAATGTCATTAAAGAGGGATACGCGCTTTCCGTCCTCCTCAAGCGTGAACAGCTGCTCCTCCTGGACAATTTCCACATCGTCCGCCAGAACTCCCGAATCCTTCCAGATCGGGTAAAGGAGCGAACGCTTATTGGTTCCCGTGAGCCAATGGATGCAGTTGTCTATGCTGAATCCCTTTCTTTTCCAGCCCGTAAGATTACCGCCGGCAATCGTATGCTGCTCGCAGATTGTAACCTTCTTGCTCTTTCCCCGGGCGTATATGCCGTCAGCCGGCTTGCGATCCTCCGCGAGCGCTTCTTTGAAAAGGTGAAGGTTGTGGAGAAAGGTGAAATAGCATGAAGCATCAGCTGATCATGG
>JAKSPQ010000146.1 GCA_024404665.1 Clostridia bacterium | reverse complement strand
TAAGCTCTGCAGTGGCGAAGATACTTGTCTGGCGACGGACCGGGAAAATAGCTCATTGCCGACATTTTTTATAATTTGGAGAGATGGCTGAGCTGGTCTAAGGCGCACGACTGGAAATCGTGTTTGGGCTAATACCCCAACTAGGGTTCGAATCCCTATCTCTCCGCCAGAAAAACCCCGGAGGAATACCTTCGGGGCTCTGTTTTTCTCTTTTTTCAGTTTTGTTTTCTGACGCTTTTGTACTCGTCGTAGTAACGGTAATACGGGCAGCGTCCGGATCGTCCGGCCATGAATTCGGCAAATTCGTCTTCATCGAGCGATACGCTGCAGGTCATGTCTCCGGTGAATTCATCGATATCGTAAAACTCGCAATCCTCACACCGGGTTGCGGGCTTTTTCTTTTTTGTCTCCGCAGGCACTTCCTTCGGTTTACGGGGGGCTTTTTCTGCAATTGCCTGCATACCGTCGTTGCTTCCTGTAAAGGTGCCGCTTTCTTTTCTTTTCGGCTTGGTTTCCTCAGAAGTCATTTTATCGCATTCGCAGGCTGTTTCTTCTGCTTTGTCTTTCATTGTTTTCTTCTTTTCTTCATAGGGCTGTTTTTTTGACATAGGGTTGTAATTATAGAACGATATAAGCTTTTTCCTTTTTTCTAAAAAGAGCTGTAATAATATAACGATATAAGAGTAAATCATCTTTTCCAAAAAAGATGTAAAAGATGTAATTATATAACGATATAAGAGTAAACTTTCTTTCCTGAGAAAAATCTGTAATTATATAACGATATAAGAGTTAACCATCTTTTCCAAAAAAGTTGTAATTATATAACGATATAAGAGTTAACCATCTTTTCCAAAAAAGTTGTAATTATATAACGATACAAGAGTTAACTGTCTTTTTTTAAGCGCTGAAATTATATTACGATCCAACAGTATTTCTTTTTTTCTGAAAAAGCGGTAATTGTTTTTTGAAAAGAGTGGCAGTTCTTCTTTTTAGAAGAGTATGCTTTATTAATTGAACTGAGAATCCTATGTTTTTTATTCTTTTTGGGTAAATGCCGGGAAAAAGGAGATTTTTTTCCCTGCGGTCAGTTTTTCTCTTAATAATTCGGATTTATCTGCAATAAACCGGATTTGACAGAGCAAACAGTCTGTTTTCGGTAAGATCATAAACCTCAATGCGGTAGAAAAGTCGGTCGGGCTGTGTTTCAATTGCTCCGGTAAAAGGGAAGCTGCCTTCCTCCGAATATGCGATGCCACGGTCGGTGACTACGTCAAGCCTGTATGTATGTCCTTCCGGCACCGACGAATGCAGATCGCTTGCAATGTATGTAAACGGTTTTCCGAGATCGTCTTCCGAGCAGACAGAGCCCTGAGAAGCATTGCCGATGCAGAGCCTGATTCCGCATTTTCCGCCGTTGACATCTCCGGAACGGAGAGCATCGATGAGAGTGTCATTAGTCCGTTTTTTCAGATATACGGTGTTCTTGGACATGTTTTCGGGCTTTCCGTGAGTGTCGTCCGTCGATGTCATCACGGGCTTCTTTCCCATCGCGAGCAGTTCCGTCCAGAGCCTGTAGTCACCGTTTGTTATCCGGTCGTTCATTCTGTACATTACTTCAAAGCCGACGCCGTCGCCGAAGAAATAGTCGAGCGTATTATCCGACTTCATGACATCGATGGGGTGCGGATGAGAAACAAAGCCGCCCATTCGGTAAACTTCATCGATGATTTCGGAGAACCGTTCTCTCGGTACAGCCCGGTATTCGAAATGGCCCTCGGTGCCGAGTCTGTATCCCGTAAAACCGTATACATCCGGGAATTTGTCAAGAAGCACGGAGAGGTCCTCCGGCTTTCTGAAAAACATGAGATAATGGATTGAAGGTCCCGGAATTTTCATGTCAGAGAAGGTTATGGCAGGCTCCGTTCCGGCCATAAAGAAATCCGGGTCATAATTCTCAATGTACATGTGTCTTACCTGACGGTGATCCATGACGGCGATGAAATCGAGCCCGAATTCAGATGCGGCAGCCTTCCATTCCGCAAGAGTCGCTTTGCCGTCGGAAGTGCCTCCGGTTGCGGCATGACAGTGGAAATCCCCTCTGAAGGGCTTTCTTCCTGCGTAAAGTCCGTAAAGAATCCCGAAATCGGGATATTTTATCTTTTTATGAGGATCGAGCGGCTTGTTTTCCGCAGATACGGTTAATTCCATTTGTATATTCCTCTCTTTTTTGACCTTCGGCAAAAGCTTCCGGCTGTGTCTCGCCGGAAGCCCGGGGAACATGCCCGTAAGCATACCGTAAGCATACCGGAAGCATGTCCGGAAGCTTGCCCGAAAAGCTTGCCCGAAAAGCTTGCCCGGAAGCATCCGGGAACAGTCTCGGGATTGATTAATTCGCCTTTTGACGGTCCCTTTTTATAGTATTACGATTGCTGCTTCAAAAGCGGTCTGATATGCTGTGCTGCCATTATATTTGTTTTTTGTTCGGCTAAGAACCCACACGGTAATCTAATTATACTACAAACCGGGAAAAAAGGCAACAGAAAAAGCGGGCAAAAAAATATACCTGTGTAGTGTTACAATTGATGTGAGACCGGGCAAGATAATATGAACGTTTGGGAATAATTTCAGGATAACCTAAAAAAGTCAGTGAAATAATGCTCGGAAAAACCGAGAATAATATTGACGGAAAAACGAAAATCAGTTCAGGGAAAAACTCTGATGGACTCAGAGCTCAGTCGAAACAGAAACAAAATAAAACTCAGTCAGTGAAATAATGCTCTGAAATACCCGGAGATTATTATTTGCGGGAGCAACGACAGTGTAAAACATTCACGGGAACAGGCTCGGCACAGACACTTATTTCTTGACTTTTTTGCATGTCGGAAGTATAATAAAAACAATCCGGGATGTGTGCCGAATCTGTTTTATTAATTCATATTCAAGACATGAAAACGGAGCGGGGCACATGCTGGATAAAAAGCGAAAGAATAACGGTGAAAAATGAAGCTTGGAAGAATCCTGTCGGGAATTGCCGCAGTACTGTCGGTGCTGCTTTTAGCCGCACTGTGTTTTTCATGTTCGGACTTATCGGAGGGAGATGAAACCGTGAACGGATCGGTAACAGAAAAAAACACGGAGGAAACCGTGGACAGAGAAGAGATAATGAAAAGAAAATATAAGGGACCTTTTGCGGCGCATACGGGAACGCTTGCGGGCACGGATGCTCTCGGAAGAGTGCTGCCATTGGATATTACGGCGGAAGAAAGAGCCGACGGTGTCAGCCGCTCGGTCGGAATATTTTATTTTCTGTGGATGGGACAGCACGGGACAGGCGGTCCTTACGATAACTCGATAATATCCGAAATCCCGGGTGCGACGGAGTCCGAGGCCGCCTGGAAGGCTGCCGGCGGCGGAAATGTGGGAGAAACTCATTTCTGGGGCAAGCCCATGTTCGGATACTATACGACCAACGACAAATGGGTTATGAGAAAGCACATTCAGATGCTTGCCGATGCCGGAATCGACTACGTGATTTTTGATACCACAAACGCATATATTTATGAAGCTCAGGCCCTGAGCTTTCTGAGCCTGCTGAAGGAGTTCGATTCACAGGGCTATAAAGTCCCGAAAGCGGCATTTTATACCAATTCTTCATCCGGAAAAACAATGAACGAAATATATGAGAGAATTTACAAGGCTCATCCGGAGTATGAAAAGTTCTGGTTTACATGGGACGGGAAACCGATGATAATCGGAGTTTCGAAGGATCCCGAAATCAAACCCGAGGTCAGGGAGTTTTTCAGAATAAAGGAAAGCCAGTGGCCGAATTCGGGTAAAAAGGACGACGGCTTCCCCTGGATGGAGTTTGACAGGCTGCTTACCCCGTCAGCCGTATACGGGCTTAACGGCGTAAAGGAAATCCTCAATGTGTCACCGGCACAGCACAACAAGACATGTACAATGTCCGCCACGGCTTTTTACGGAGCAAATGACAGGACCAGAAGCTTTTCGCCTGCGGCAAATGCAAATCTTACGACGGAAGAGGCATTTCTCTCCGGCGTGAACTTTGCCGCTCAGTGGGAGTGGGCTCTGAAGCAGGATGTCAGAAGTATTTTTGTTACCGGATGGAATGAATGGGGAGCACAGAGACAGCCGTCGACGCTGAATCCGAAGTATCCCATTTACTTTGTGGACTGCTGCACACCGAATACCTCGCGCGATGTCGAGCCCATGGAAGGCGGCTTCGGCGATAACTATTACATGCAGATGATAGACGGTATAAGACGCTTCAAGGGAACCGACGGCAGAGTTGACATCGGCGGTTACAGGACCGTTGATATCGCCGATGAGAACGCATTTGAGGGCGCCACTGCTGTTTACAGAGACTACGCCAAGGACAGTATCGACAGGGCCTCAGTGGGGTTCGGATCTGTCATATACAACGACATGTCGGGGCTCAACGATTTCGTCTCGGCCGCAGTACTGAGAGACAGGGATTATCTGTACTTTGAAGTGACATGTTCGAAAACGGTTTTCAAGCCCTCCGATGAGCGCAGAATGACATTGTTCATCAGGTGCGGAGATGAGTCCGCGTCCGGAGAATACACATTTGCGGTAAACCGCGGAGAATTCGTGAACGGCTGCGCGGTTCTTGAGCAGAGAGACGGGGATAAGTGGAAGAAGATAGGCGAGTGCGAGACCTGTGTCTCAGGCAGGAGAATGGCCGTCAAAATAGACAGATCGCTTATGGGAATCCGCGGAACGGCCGACGGGGACACCGATCTTGTTTCCATCGAATTCAAATGGGCGGACGGATATACGGAGGACGATGTTTTCTCGTTCTACAAATCCGGGGATTGCGCTCCTATGGGAAGGCTTAATTATCTTTACAGCAATATCGCAGGATAAGGATAATAAAGTCATTCTCTGAATAAAACGATAATGCAGGGCGTACGGTGCGCGGTAAAAGCGAAACATTACGCCCTGCATTGCCATGTCAGTGTGCAGACATGGGCAGAGAAGCCGTCCGGCGCAAGCTTGGATTGGCTTCTCGGGGAATAAAAAGCAAAAAAAATCAAAATAAAAGCGATTTCTTGAAAAAAACTCTTGACAATTCGTCTGATTTGTGGTATTATATTCAAGCGGTTTGAAAAGCACTGATATGCGGGTGTAGTTCAATGGTAGAATTCCAGCCTTCCAAGCTGGCCGCGTGGGTTCGATTCCCATCACCCGCTCCAAAGATCGGCGAGTCCGAGAGGACTCGCCGAACAAATTAAAATGCGCATTTAGCTCAGCCGGATAGAGCAACTGCCTTCTAAGCAGTAGGCCGGGGGTTCGAGTCCCTTAATGCGCGCCATATGGTGGGTATAGCTCAGTTGGCTAGAGCGCCAGGTTGTGGCCCTGGAGGTCATGGGTTCAAGCCCCACTACTCACCCCATACGGTTAGCCGGTTGCATTTTGCAGCCGGCTTTTTCACTGCTCGGAGGAAAGACCGCAGCATTCCGGCTGGACTGTATTCATAAAACGGTGTATATTATTGCAAAAATGAATAAATGCACGAATATTCAATGATTGCGATGGAAAATTCACTAAAAACTGCTTATTTCTTTGAAAAAATTCATTTTTTTACTTGACAATTATGTGATTAAGTAGTATAATAATGGACATA
>JAKSPQ010000145.1 GCA_024404665.1 Clostridia bacterium | reverse complement strand
ACTGATTTTCAGTCCCGCCCCAAGTTAATAATTATTCCTTTGTCAGATCGGCATATGAAAGTCTGATTACCGAGGCCAGATCCATTGGGCTTGTCTCTACCTGATATCCGACCTTGCCGGCGCTGTAGCATATGGTTTCAAATTTTTCGGCGGATGAATCGACAAAGGTCGGGAAGAATTTTTTCATGCCTATGGGAGAGCAGCCACCGTGAATATATCCCGTAAGAGGAAGAAGCTCCTTCTGCGGAATCATTTCTATGGACTTTTCTCCGGAAGCCCTTGCCGCCTTTTTCAGGTCCAGCTCCTTTGCCACGGGAATCACAAAAACGTAATGCCCGCCGCTTTTTCCAACGGTAACGAGAGTCTTGTATACGGAATCGGGATTCTCGCCGAGAACGGCAGCAATTTCGGTGCCGACGGTGGTGGGAGTATCGGCATATATGTGCGGAACGTACTTCACCTTTTTAGCATCGAGGACCCTCATGACATTGGTTTTTTCTTCTTCCTTTTTAGCCATAATAACTCCTTTGGAACATCGGCCGGATTTCAGCCGGAAATACCGCGGAGAAAGGTTCTCCGCACCCCGGGCTGTTAATACCTTTTTTACAGCCTCGCAAAACTTGCGGCGGGGAAACCGCGGGCTTTACCGAGTGATTTTTATCTCAACAACAATTCTTGATTTCTTTGTTTTTTCGGGAACCGTTACGGTTACCTGTCCCCAACCCTCCTCGGCCACGTACGGCGGTGCGGGAGGATAGTTGATGCCGCCCGCGAGGAACTGCTTTCCGTCGCCTCCGACAGCCTCGATTACCGCACCTGCGGGCTCTTTTACCGTGGCCACGGCAGTCCTGCCCCTGTTTTCGAAAACGATTCTGTCGCCCTCGATACGAGGCTCGGACTGGCAGTGCAGATGCACCGTCTTTATGCTTTCGGGATTTCTTGAGACGATGTCGTCAGTGACTGTAAGCGTTCCCGATGCCGCATCGAAGCTCATGGTTCTGACTGCGCTTTCGCAGGAATGGACATAGGCCTCGCTCATATCCGCGACGAGCTCGCAACCGTCTTCGCTTTCGGAATGAGACACAACGGACGCCATCTTATATTTATCAAACCACAGCTCGGTTGTCGCAGGCTCACGGCCGCCCTCCGGGCGTCTCGTATCGCCCGTGTAATGCTTTTTTGACGAGTAATCGTCGATACCGGGCAGGTCCGGATCCGTAACCGTCAGGCAGTTGTGTGCCGCAGTGGTAGTGAGCCACTGTCTTCTGTGCTCGGAGCCGTAGCTGTCATATACTCCGGAATCAGTGAGAAGCGGCGCACCGTCATAAATCTGGAAGCAGCCGGTATCCAGATGGTCGTGGTTGCTGCCCCAGAGAATTCCCGCCTTGAGAAGAACGGCGGTTTCGCCCTTTTTCCAGACGGTCATGCCTACAGGGAAACCGAAATATCTGCAGGAAGGCTTATTTTCCTCAGCGGAGACGGACTTCTCCGGCATAAACAGAAGATATGATACGGGAGAGATTAGTCCTTCTCCCCAGGAGCCCTCATCGTAATAATCCATTCCGTAGTGCTCCGGAAGAAGGAACCTGATGTCGTATCCTCTTTCAAAAGCATTTTTGAAATCAGTGCGCCCGTACAGAGCCCAGGCAAAGAAGAACGGAACCGTAAGCGGATGCTTTCTGTTATATTCACTCTTGTTTTCGTTAAAATCGTCGCCCATACGGAAAAGCTCTCCGTCGGGTCTTATCATATATGTCATCCATTCGGCTGTTTTTTCAAGGCAGCCAAACGGCCTGCGTCCCTTCATTCTGTCAAAAATAAGCTCCGCCCAGGCAAAAGACGTCCATCTGTAATTACCGTATGTAGGTCCCTGCGGATGAGCGCCGGACTGCGAAAACAGTCTGATTTCCGGAACATATTCCGACAGCAGACGTCCCGCGCAAAAGTCATAGATATCCGGTCTTTCGTCATAAACCGCAATCGAAAATGCCAGAAGGTCCCGCAGCAGCTGAGCTTCGGCACCGTGGCCCGAAATCGCATGCTGAGAAGACGGCGGATATTTCATCTCGAAATACTTTTCGGCAATGCTTTCGCATGCGGAAATGATGCGCGTCTTTTCGTCATCGGTGAGAATGTCATAACACCAGTCATACACCTCCGACGCGACGAAAATCAGATGGCCTCCCCATCTCGCGCCCATATTACCGCCGTTAACGGTGAACCCCTCAAGCAGAAAGAGCGACGTTTTTATCGCATCCTTCGCCATGGCTTCATATTCCGGTGTGCCCTTGGAAATCAGGGAAAGGAAGGCCCGGGCCTCCAGAGCCAGCGCCTCCTTCAGATTATAATTTCCGTATTCGGGAGTTGCGCCCTTTCCCGCCGGAACAACGGCTGCCAGCTCCTTTATAAGCCGCGCGGCATCAGCCGCGGCCGTCATTGCGATATCCGTTTCCGAACCGCTTTCGCCAAAACACGGAGCGGAAACGTTTTCTCCGGATTTCAAAGTCTCCGCGGTTTCGAATCTTTTCTTTATTCTCAGGACGTCGCCGGCTCTGAGAAGAAGTCTGGGATGCTCTGAGGGGGGAGTAATATACGGCTTGACAAAAGGCGAAACCAGCATTTTTGAAACCTCCGATAGGCTTTTGCCGTGACCCGTTCAGGTCCCACCGGCAAAAACGTTTTGTGAAAATCAGTTTTTGTTGAATATTCTGACGGCCTGTCCGAGCCTTCCGCAGACAGTGACGCCGTCCTTATAGGCGGTCTGTCCGCCGATGATGACTCTGTCGATCCCTTCGGGAGCCGCAAAGGGCTCTTCAAAGGTCGCGCGGTCGGTTATTGTATCCGGATCGAAAATCACGATGTCCGCATCGGCACCGGCATTCAGTCTGCCCTTTGCCGACAGTCCGAGTCTCGAGGCCGGCATCGACGTCATTTTTTCTATTGCGGAATAAAGCGAAAGCTTTCCCTCTCTCGCAAATCTCAGAACCCTGGGGAAGGTTCCGGAGGCTCTGGGATGTCCGCCCTGTTCGTTCAGGGTAGCGTCGCTGCCGATCATTACGGAAGGAGACATCAAAGCAAGCTCAACCTCGTTCTCAAGCATCACGTGACAGACTGTGACACAGGACGGAAGCTCTCGTCTGACCTTGCGAAACGTTTCTTCGGTGGCTCTCTGCCCGGCGAATTCGCCCTCGCAGAACTCGAGAACGTCATATCCGCAGCCGTATCTCTCAAGCCAGCCGTCATCGTATGTTGCGGAGCCGAGAGACGTGGAAAAAGCATCGTAGGGATAGCAGTCAAGCGTGATATCAAGACCGTTCATGCGGTACTCATCGGTAAGTCTGAGCGTGTCCTTCATCTGGCCGAAGCCTGCCATTGAGCCTATATGAGAAACCTCAAGCGGAACTCCCGCGGCAAGCGCGGCATCGGCGGCCTCTTTTATGGATTCGAAAACATATGCCGCATCGTTTCTTACATGAGCGGTAATGATTTTGCCGGTGCCGGATACGCAGCGGACAACACGGTTAAACTCATCGGCATCGGTTCCCGGAACATAGCGGAGACCGAATGAAACTCCCGCACAGCCGCGGGAGAGCGCATCCGCGGTAAGCTTTTCTATTCTCTGCCTCTGCTCTTCCGTAGACGCATCGTACCTGCTTTTTACGCCTGCGCGGTGTCTGAAATAGCTGTGGGCAGCAAGCATCGCGACATTTACGGGCGCGCCGTCTCTTTCGACAATGTCCAGATAAGCGGCGGGATCGTATTTGGCGGACCCACAGTTGCCTCCGACGGCCGTCGTGACGCCCATCTTCAGCATGCAGTCGAAAACCTTAACGCGGATTTTTCCGTCACTGCCGACGGGATCCTCGTGCATATGAATATCTATAAAACCCGGACAGACTATACGCCCGGAGGCATCGACGGTTTCGTCGGCAGCGGGACAGCCGCCTGTCACAAGAGCGACGCGGCCGTTCTCCAGAAGGAGATTAAGATATGCGTCCGTTTTATTGGCGGGATCGATAAGCCTGCCGCCCTTTATAAGTGTTTTCATTTTGCAGCTCCGAGAATAAGCTCAAGTACAAGCGCTACAAGCGTCGATGCAACCGCTACCGGAAGGAGCTTTGCGCCGAGACACGCAAGAACGACTCCGACGGCCAGCGCGGCAGCTCCCGAAATCGGCGAGCCCGTGGCCTCGATGATTGCGGGGAAAGTCATGAGAGAAAGAGTGACATAAGGCACGTAATACAGGAAGGAACGAATGAATCTGTTGTTGATAGGTTTTCTGATAAGCGTCATGGGAAGGGTTCTGATCGCGAACGAGACCAGTGCCATAACGGCGATATAGATCCAGATATTGCCTCTCATTCTTTATCCTCCCCGGAGGAAGCACCTTCCGCGGCTCCGCACTCCGAAGCCTGTGCCTCTTCCTTTACCGGAAACAGCACCGCGGCGACAGCGGCGATGAGAACCGTAAACACTATTATTTTAAGGCTGCCTGACAGCCTGTTTACCACGGGGATATAATCCGATGCAAAGCTTACGGCAAAGCTTACCGCTATCAGTACCGCAACCACCCTGTCTTTTTTTGCGGGCGGGACGATTATTGCGATGAACATGCCGTAAAGAGAAACGCTGAGAGCGCCTACGACAACAACCGGCATGATGTTTCCGACCATGATGCCCAGCATCGTTCCGAGGGCCCACGGCAGAACCGCCGAGGAGGCTGCGCCGTAGGTATACTCCGGCTTCATATAACCGGGCTCCGCAATGCTGACGGCAAAGATTTCATCGGTTATGAACGAGCCCATCGCAAGGCGGCTGAAAAAGCCCGTCTCGGGAGCTGTTCTCTGGCTCATCGCGCAGCTCATGAGAAGGTATCTGCAGTTTGCCACAAAGATGACCAGAGCCATTTCAATATATGTTCCCAGCTCGCCGATGGTGGTGAAGGCCGCGTATTCCCCTGCCGAAGCAATGGTTAAAAGGCTTGCCATAAAGCCCGGGAAAGGCTCACCCCCCGCGTTTCTGGCCGCGATGCCGAGCGAAAAAGCAACGGCAAAATAGCCGAGTCCTATCGGTATTCCGTCCCTGAAGCCCTTCGCGTAGGCCTTTTTATCAAAGGTAAATGACATCTTCCGCATGTCGTAAATATCCTTTTTAAGTCTGATTATATTTTATCAGGGATTTATTGCAGCCCGGACAGACGGATAATAACCTTTACCATCTTATCCATAGATGATACGGGGATGAATTCCACGCAGGAGTGGAAACCGAAGCCGCCGGTCGAAAGGTTCGGGCAGGGCAGGCCCTCGTACGAGAGTCTGGCTCCGTCCGTTCCGCCTCTTATCGGCACGTGAACAGGCTTTATTCCCTCGGCCTCAAAGGCTTTTTCCGCATTCCGGATGAGGTGCATATGCGGAAGGATTTTCTCCTTCATGTTATAATAGCTGTCCTTTACCGTCAGCTCGAACGAACCGTCTCCCCATACCGAATTGAGATATGAAGCAAGGTTTTCAAGCGCGGCTTTTCTTTTTTCAAACTTTTCTGCGTCGTGATCCCTGATAAGTCCCGCAACGGTGCAGAGGGTCTCATCGCCGCTGATTCCCATGACGTGGAAGAAGCCCTCGTAGCCCTCCGTATGAGAGGGCGTTTCCGCGGGAGGCAGCATGGAGATGAAGCTGTTCGCCATA
>JAKSPQ010000144.1 GCA_024404665.1 Clostridia bacterium | reverse complement strand
ACGGAATGCATCCCCTGTATATTGACCCAAAGGGCGCACAGATCGGAAAAAAGGAGAGCATCGCGGATACCGCAAGGGTTCTCGGAAGAATGTTTGACGGCATCGAGTATCGCGGCTTCGGCCAGGAAATAGTGGAAACACTCGCAAAATATGCCGGAGTTCCGGCTTGGAACGGCCTTACAAACGAATATCATCCGACTCAGATTCTTGCGGATTTTCTTACCGTAAAGGAAAAATTCGGCACTCTTGCGGGAATAAACTTCGTATATATGGGCGATGCCCGCTATAATATGGGCAATTCACTCATGATAGGCTGCGCCAAGATGGGTATGAATTTTACCGCCTGCGCTCCCGAAAAGTACTATCCGAACCCTGAGCTTGTCGAAAAATGCAGAAAGATTGCCGATAAGACCGGCGCAACCCTGAGATTCGAAACCGATCCCATGAAGGCCGTCGAGTGCGCCGATGTAATCTACACCGACGTTTGGGTATCGATGGGCGAGCCCGACAGCGTATGGCAGGAGAGAATAGCAGATCTCACTCCCTACAGAGTGACCACCGAGCTTATGAACGAGGCCGGCCCCGGCTGTGTGTTCATGCACTGCCTTCCCGCCTTCCACGATCTCGGAACCGATGTCGGCCGCGAGATAAAGGCAAAATTCGGTATCGACTGCATGGAAGTTACCGATGAGGTCTTTGAAAGCAGCCAGTCGATTGTTTTCGATGAAGCCGAAAACCGCATGCACACCATCAAGGCCGTAATGGCGGCGACATTATAAAAAAAGAGGGCCTGTCTGTATTGTTTGACAGGTCCTTTTAAAAAACGGGCCACGGAACGGTAATGGGCGAATAAACCTAACGGTTTTAAGTTCTGAAAAACGCATACGGGGCCGAAAAGAGGAAATAATAATGGCTGAAAAAATCAGGGCAGCTGAGATAATCTGCGTAGGAACCGAGCTGCTTCTCGGAGACATTGTAAATACAAACGCCGCTTATATTTCCGGTAAGCTTGCGAAGCTCGGCATTCCGGTTTACCGCGAGACATCGGTGGGGGATAATCCCGAAAGGCTTAAGGCCGCTATTGCGGATGCCTACTCCAGGGTGGATACCGTTATTTTCTGCGGGGGGCTCGGGCCCACGGATGACGATCTGACGAAGGAAACCGTCAGCGAGTATTTCGGACTCGGCCTCGAGCTCAATGCGGAG
Source organism: Clostridia bacterium (assembly GCA_024404665.1). Classification (GTDB taxonomy): domain Bacteria; phylum Bacillota; class Clostridia; order Oscillospirales; family CAG-272; genus CAG-390. Next base: position 4,500 of record JAKSPQ010000144.1, on the reverse strand, counting down.
GCCGAAGAACGTATCGTTAAATTCTTTGAAACCGTCTGCAGACATATGACCGTAAACAATATAAAGCAGGCTATGATTCCGAGCGGAGCGACGGTTTTTCAGAACGATTTCGGAACGGCTCCCGGCATCGGAATAGAAAGGACGGTCGGAGGAGAAATAAAGCAGGCCGTACTGCTTCCCGGTCCTCCGAGCGAGCTTCATCCGCTGTGGGAGAGCAAGGTCGAGCCCTATCTTGCGGAAAGAAGCAACGGCATCATCGTGTCGCACAATATTCATCTCATCGGAATCGGAGAATCCGCCGTCGGCGAGATGATGAAGGAGCGCATGAAATCGGACAATCCCACCGTCGCCCCTTATTGCAACGAGGGCGAGTGCAGGCTCAGAGTAAGCGCCTTCGCTCCCGATTACGCGAAGGCGGATGAGATGTCGCGTGCTGTCGTCGATGAAATAAAGAGCACGGAGCTTGGGGATTATATATACGGAATAGATTGCGAGAACGGAGAAAAGGCGCTTGTGGCAGAGCTTCGGGCGGAGAAGCTGACTCTGGCTGTCGCTGAATCCTGCACCGGAGGACTGCTCGCCAAGAGAATAACAGATGTCCCCGGCTGCTCTGACGTATTTCTCGGCGGATTTGTCACCTATTGCAACGATGCAAAGATGAAGCTGCTCGGCGTATCCGCCGATACGCTTGATAAGTTCGATGCTGTCTCCGCGGAAACAGCAGCCGAGATGGCGGCAGGGGCCCGCAGAGCCCTGGGAGCGGACATGGGACTTTCTACGACGGGTATAGCGGGTCCCGGCGGAGGAACCGCGGAGAAGCCCGTGGGGACCGTCTTTGTGGCAGTCTCCTATAAGGACAAAGTATACGTCAGAAGGCTGAGAATATCCCCGACTAAAACCAGGGAACAGATAAGAAGCATTGCGGCTACTTCGTTGTTCGGACTCTCCATGGCGGTGCTCGGAAAGCTCAGAGCCTCTTTGCAGGATCTTACAGTATTTAATATGTAAGACAACGGTTCCCCAAAAAAACGTCAGACCGTGTGTTAAGTGAAACTGATAACACGAAAAAATATCGGACCGTCCGTCATGTGACATGGATTCTCAAAACCGTAAGGACGTCCGTCATGTGAAGACAAGAATCCCCCGGGACTTTTTTAGTCCCGGGGGATTCGGTTCAATCAGGCTTCAAATACACATGGGCCGGATGGGGCGCTCTCGGTAAAGCCCCGATTATGCGCCGGCATAAGTCTATTCCGCAATGCTTTGCTTATTCGTTTTTTAGGATAACGCGTTAAGGCTTTAAAAAGCTTCCGCAGACCTTAAAATACGCGTCTAGGCCTTCCTCGATTTCGGGAAGCTCGGGATGCCATTTCTTCTCCCACTCGAGTGATACGCAGCCGTCAAAGCCTTCGGAAGACAGAAGCGACAGAATGGGAACGATGGGAATGTCACCGTCGCCGGGCAGGCAGAGCGCGCCGCCGCGCTTGACATCTTTTACGTGAATATGGCGGATTACATCGGAGAAGCGTCTGTAGAAGGGCTCGAAGGCGTCGCCGTACACGGAGTCCGTGTGGCATATATCCCAGATAAGGCCGAATTTCTCGCCTGCGAGAGCATCGCAGACAGGGGAGAGGGCCTCTGCGGTGTTGAAATCGCCGTGAACCTCAAGGAGAACGGAAACATCGCTGTCGGCTGCTCGCGAAATCGTGCGGATGCCGTCGATGGCCCTCGATATGCTTTCGGGACCGCGGATTCTGTTTCCGAACACACGGATGAACGGAGCGTGCAGCCTGTGAGCTATTCCCACGGCAGTCGTGCCCTCATTTATCACATTAGCGAGCTTGTCGCCGACGGCGTCGTGAAAAGCGCAGGATGTGCCGATGACGGCGGTTTTCAGTCCGGCAGAGCTTATCATCGATGCCGTACCGTCTATTTCGCGGTCAGAAAACTCAGGGATTTCGGTAACTCCGAGCACCGAGGCGATGCCGCGGAATTCAAGAGACGATATGCGGTATTTTACGGCAAGCGCCAGAATCTCAGGGAGAGTTCTGTCCGTGCAGCCGAGAGTGGAGAAGCAGCTCTTCATATCAGAAGGAACGTCCTCCGCCTCCGTGCGAACCGCCGGAGGATGAAGAATGGGTGGAGGAGCCGCCTCCGGATCTCGATGAGCTGTCCGACTGAATGCGTGTCTTTGTTACGGTAGAGAAGAGGAAGAGCTCGGAGGCCTCGGTGACCTGCATCGAATCCTTTTTGGTGTAGTGTCCGGCAGCTCTCTGGGAGTAAACGGAGTTTAACTGGCCCTTGAGAGAGCCCGTGCCTATCATTGAGGCTATTAAGCCTATGAAAGCGGAAATTATGCCCTTTCGTAGGAAATGGGGACTGTTGTCCTCGTAAAGGTCAAAGGGCTCGCCTGTCGTTTCATAAATATCGATGTAATCGTAAACCTTTCCGGCGAATGCGGAAAGCATTCCGAGGTAATCGTCGCGGTCGTCGGCAGCCTCCTCCATCGCGTCAAAGATTGTTTCGATGCCGTAGTCGGTGAGAACCGTAATGCCCTTGCCGGAGGTGCTGATCTGCCAGTCGCGTTTTGAGCCGTCGGCTCCGTCGGGGAAGTTAGCCATAATGAGAATGTTGTCCCCGGCAAGATTCCTTTCGGCAAAGAGGTCGGCATAATCCACGAGAGCGGATGTCGATATGTTTTCCTCAGCTGTTGCGAAGGCAACGTCGATGCCGTATTTACTGCGGATTTTTTCGAGCTTGTCGGTGATGATTACGATATCGTTTTCCGAAAGGACTCCGGCATTGTCGAAAATCGGAGAGTGGGCTTTCGATGATGCCGCATCCGCTGCCTGGGACGGTAAAGTCAGAAAAGAGGAGAAAACGACAATAAGCGAGGTTATTATAAGCAGAAGGCTGATCTTTGATTTTTTCATCTTATCCGTCTCCTTGTCTTATTTGGTTAAGAAGTAGAAAAGAACGGTGAGGAGGAATGCGCCGGCGGTGAAGCCCAGGAAGAGGAGCCAGCGCCAGCGGCGCAGAGCAGCCTTGTCGAGCGGCAGATTTCCGACGAATTTTCCGGTCTGTCCGTTCATTGCGAACGAATAGTTTGTGCCTTCCCACACGGTGTTTAAGAACCATACGGGGAGAAGCGCGTATTTCTTTTTGCCCTCGGTCGTGATTACGTGGCTGCTTTCGGTCGATACCGATGAAAAGCCGTCAACCGTCGCCATGAAGGCATCCTCGGCGCTGGGTTTGGTTCTCTCGGTGGCGTGCTTCTTTGATTCCTCGGAGTCGACGTCGTATCTGGCGGCGAGGTATCCCGCAAGATGAGCGGTTCGGAAATCGGTGAGCTCGCTGTAGTCGTAGGGCTCAAGTGACTCCATGAGCTTGTCCTCGACCTTGCGCGAACCGTCAACGGGAACCTTTTCAAAGCTTACGGAGCCCTCGCGGTGAACGGAGAAGTTGTTGGTCTGAGTGTATTCGTATCTCGAGTCGGACCATGACGTGACCCTCGTGGCCTGGTAATTGATGTTGGCATTTACCGTGGCAGCAAAGAGCCAGAAGGGCACATATACGCCGGTCAGTGATTCGAGGTGGTTTTTGTCCTTGAAGGGCTTCGGAAGGAGCTTTTTACCCGAAAGGTGCTTGCTGAACGCCGCCATTGCCGCGTTCTTGTCAAGCTTGAAGGGGATTACGTAGTCGGGCTTCAGATCGCCCTTGTACTGTCCCATGATTACTACGGGGTTGCCGCAGAAGGGACAGAGCGTGGCTGCCATCTGCCCGTCGCCGACGATTTCGCCTCCGCAGGAGTTGCAGAGATAGAGCTTCATGCCTTCGGCTACGCTGTCGAGCCATTCGTCGGAATCAGTGGTGAATTCGATTTTATCTTCTTCTGCGGTGCTCTGAAGCACCGAATCGTAGGCCTCAAGCTGCTCGACATCAAATTCCGTATCGCAATAAGGACATTTGAGCTTCTGGATGGAGGTGTCAAAGCCGATTCCTCCGCCGCAGCAAGGGCACTTGTGTTCCTGGAGTGTTGCCATTGAAACAGTACGACCTTCTTTCCTGTTTTTTTATCTTCGGTTTTCGGTTATTGCTTTACTGCCTCGCGCAGTTTTGCGGTGTTTTCCTCAAGTGTTCCGGAGGAAGCAAAGATGCTGGAGGTGCCTGCCACAAAAATATTGGCTCCGGCGCGGGACATTTTTGCGGCATTTTCGTAGTTTACGTTGCCGTCGACCTCGATTTCGACGTTGCCGTATCCCGTTTCGTCGAGTAATGCGCGCAGTCTTTCGATTTTGCCGATAGTCTGCGGAACAAGCTTCTGGCCGGCAAAGCCGGGATTTACAGTCATGATGAGGACGGCATCGATATCGGGGAGAACCTCCTCGATGGCGGAGAGGGGAGTGCGGGTCGGGGCCGCCGTCGGTTGTTCTAGGCAAGTAGCGGGTTGAAGGTTTATGGCTTGTCGTTGCACCAATTGATTCTACCGAAACTGAAATA
>JAKSPQ010000143.1 GCA_024404665.1 Clostridia bacterium | reverse complement strand
TTCGGAAACGGTCTCTCCTCAGGGAGCGACAGTGCGATTATACGACAAGGAACGCTGTAATTGATTATAAAAAATCTTGGAGTAGAAGAACAAAAAGAAAGGCCTCACAATGACATACAGACTTGCGGCAGAGAAGGACTTAGACGGAATAATGGTTATGGTGCGGCGCATCATTGAAAGGCCGGGGACGGCGTGGGATGATGAGTACCCGAGGAGGGAGCATTTTGAGGGAACGCTGAAAAGGGAAGGGCTTTATGTGGCGGAGGAGAACGGCAGGATTGTCGGGACGGTCGGTATAGAGCCTGCGGAGGATATTTTTGAGTCACTTGAGTGCTGGAGTCCGGCGGTGAAGCCCGGAGAGGGTGTAAGGTTCGGCATCGATCCGGAGTATCAGGGGGAGCATCTGGCGATTCCCTTTATGTGCTTTTGCATGAACGATGCGTCGTCGCGGTTGGGCTATGATATGCTGCGCTTTACGGCGGCTAAGGAAAACAGAAGAGCCAATGCGGTGTATACGTATATGGGAATAGACAGAGTCGGCGAGACGAACCGGATCGATATAAGCTGGTGGTGCTATGAAGCAAGGCTGCCGCTCGTCGTCGACGGGGAAACAATGAGGCTCATAAAGCAGAGTTAAAAGGGCTTAAAGGAGCCCCTGAACAGCGGACTTATCGGAAGAAGCCGAATTTTGATATGGACAAGGCTTTTCGTTTGTGGTATAATTGAAGTGATCTGCGGAAAAAGACAGTCCGCATGGGTTTACAGTATTTTACGGAGGTAAAAAATGAAGAAGATCATTGTTGTTTTGCTCTCGGCGATTATGGTTATGTCGGCGTTTGCCTCGTTGAACGTGTCGGCGGAAGAGTCCGGAAAGCTTCCCATCATAGGAGTTTTCTACTATTCGGCCGATAAGACACAGACCGAAAAGACCGCTACGCTCATCGACGGCGTCATCGGCGACAATAAGTCCGCCAAGGCCGACTGGGGCTGGGGCGATCAGTCATGCTGGGTTAAGTATCCCGCGGATACCGTTATTCCGTACAAGGAAAAGGTAACGGCATCGAGCCTTTCCTACGATGAGGGCTTTAAGCCCGCAAGCCAGATCAACGAGTCCGACTTAAAGCTTGTGGACGGAACGACATATAAGTATTGGTATTCCGTCGAAATCATGCTTGACAATCCGAGCACCGTTGAAAGCCTCAAAATGTATTTCCACGGATATAAGCCCGGCGTTCTCGATATGAATTTCTCGATTTTCGTGTCCTCCGACGCGGAGAACTGGAAGCTCGTCAAAGAGGCCGGTACACTGAATCCGCTGGTGGGTGAAGACGGACTTCTCACCGCCGAAGGTGTTGCCGAGTATCAGGGCGCCGTAAACGTTGTAGGCGGCACGGCCGGAGAGGATCCCTGCGCATTCCTTGAGTGGAACGCGACGGTCCCCGAGGAGAACGTTCAGTTCATCCGTTACTGCACCAACCGCAGCAGATACAATAACGCTTATTATACCATGCGCTTTACGGAGATTGAGGTTATCGGCGTAGAGAACGAGATAGTCACGACCGAGGCCGCGACTACCGCCGGAGTCACTACCGCTGAGGCTACAACCGCGGAAGCTACTACAGCCGAAGCCACGACAGCTGAGGCAACAACCGCCGGTGCCGTGACCGCGGAGGTCACAACGGGCGCTCCCGCTGCCGATGTAACGACTGCGGCTCCCGCGGGAAAGGGCTGCGGTTCATCCGTTTCGGCGTTTGCGCTTTCCGCCATAATTTCTCTCGGAGCGCTTGTTATCCGAAAGAAACGCGGATAAGACTCAGAGAGATGCCTTAATTTAAAGGTGTCGGAGTAATACAAAATCACGCGGCTGCCGAGAAGCTTTCCCGACATCCGCGTGATTATGGCTTTTTATGATTAAAATTCGGTATCCACCTTGTATTTGCGCTTGTCGTCAAACGAAAGAATGCAGAGTCCGCACTCGGAAACCTTGTAGTTCCTGATTTTTGCGGCCTTCAGGCGTTCGTCGAAAACAGACCAGATGGAGCCGTCCTCTTCCGAGATTACAATCTTAGGAGATACTGCGCGGAACCAGGCCTCGGTGCTCGAGGTGTAGGCAGCGTGGTGGTTTACCTTCATCGTGTCGGAGCGGAGAACATCGCCGGCGTGTTCCGCAAGATAAAGCTCTCTGTCAGCGTAAAGGTCTCCGGCTGTCAGATATGTGGACTCGCCGTAGGTGAACTTCATGCCGACGGAGGTGTTGTTGACGTTGCCGTCGCCGGTGTCGTCAAAGACCAGAACCTCCTCATCCGGATTGAAAATGTCGATGACTACATCGCCGACATTTATGACGTCTCCGGCTTTGACTGCGGTAAAGGAGCCTGTGATATTAAGCTGAAGAAATTCGTAAAGCTTGAGCTCGGACTGCTTCCGGCTTGTATAGCCCGAATACAGGAAATCTACGACGGAGCCCTTTTTCTCCTTAATAATGTAACGCAGGGCAGCGTAAGCGCCGCCGAAGTGGTCCCTGTGGGCATGGGATATTACAAAATAGTCAAGCTTGCTTATACGGAGGGCGGAGAGCATGTTGATTACATGATCTGAGGCATCGTCGACGCCGGCGTCTATCATCATCGTCTTTCCGTTCGGGAAAACGATGAGGGTGCAGTCACCGGATTTCTTTTTGAGACCCGGAACCGTAAGATTGGGAGCGATGACGTACATGCGGCCGTCGCCGCCCTTTTCTATCGCGTCGGCGGCTTTTGAGAGCATGGGAACGAAACGGGAGGACTCGGGATTAAAGGTGATGTTGCCGCCCCTTACAGCGGCGTTGCCGAGCGCGGAGGATGAGATTCTCACGTTCCTCAGCCATTCCTCGCGGCTTCCGTCAAAGCTGATGGAGGCAATTTCGTCTATGTGATTGAAGCATTTGAAGTCGATGGAGCGGAGTGTGCAGGGAAGATGAAGCTCCTCGAGAGCCGTGCAGCCCTCAAAGGCCTTGGGACCTAAAATCGAAATTCTGTCGGGAAGCTCGATTTTTTTCAGAGACGTGCAGTTGCCGAAGGCATAGGTGCCGATGAACGTAAGAGTGCGGATAAGGCTGACTTTTCTGAGGTTGACAAAATCCTTAAAGGCATAGTCCCCCACGGATCTTACGCCCAAGGTGATTTTGAGCTCGGTAACGGATTCTCTGTATTCATAATAAGGAGGAAGATTATCGGGGTCGTAGTTGTACATGCTGCCCTTGCCGTTGACGGTCAGCAAAAGACCGTCGTGTACGGGAGACAGCATGTAATACGCATCGGCGCCGCATTTTCCTTTTTCAAGCAGTTTCTTTTTGGCCATTTTTTGATCCTTTCGGGAATTGTCCGCTATGTTAAGCCCCGGACAATCCGAATAAAAAACATTACTATGATTTTACCATATTTTCGGAAAAAAAGCAATAGAATTCGACAATTTCTTATAGCAAATGCCGATTCCGGGCTGAGAAAAACGCTCTTTTTTATTTTATTTCAAAAAACAGTTGATTATTCGGCGGTTTTATAGTAAAATAATATACTAAAACATATATCATCCGGAGATTCTTTCGAAAACTTATCACTGATGTTTTTCGGAATCCGCCTCGCTTTCACGGGCGGACAGTACGGATGTCCGACGCTCAGCTCGGGAGGTATAAAATGAAAAATACACTGAAACTCGGGGCGGTTATTCTTCTGCTCGCAATGCTGCTTTCTTCCTTTGCAGCCTGCACCGGAAACGGAGCGGAAACAACGGCTGAGGCAGGAACATCGTCGCCGTCCGTTACGGACGAGATTTCTTCCGTGATATCCGATATTACTTCCGCGATTACGGAGGTTACCACCGCGCCGGAATCGACGACTGAAAAGGAAAAGACTCCTCCGGCCGTTATAGTTCCAGATGAAATCCTGCCCGCTGTTCTTTACTACACCGTAGGACAGAGAATGGCCAACGTTACGAACGGAAAAGTATACAGATACAATTACGTTGAGGGGAAGGAATACTATCTGACGTCGTCTCTTACGGCTCAGGACCCCGGCTTCCCGCTTGTCATTTATTTCGATGCTTCGAACATGATGATAGGCACTCAGTTCATGAACACACCGTCCATGAAGATTTCCGCCGAGGAGGACAGGCTTTACGTTCCCTCGGGCACGTCATACATCTATGTCAACGCAAGAGGCGTCGATGCCGTCATGCACGATTCCTCCGACAAGCCGCAGACCGAACCCGTGACCACGGAGGCTCGGACTGAGCCCGAACCCGAGCCCATTCCGAACTTCATAGCTCCCGATGAAATCAAGACCGCCGTTCTGTATTATACCGCGGGACAGAGGATGGCGAATGTTGCCAACGGAAAGGTCTTTGTTTACAAATACGCCGAAGGCAGAGACTATTATCTTACAAGCTCCCTCACCGCTCAGGACGCCGGCTTCCCGCTTGTCATTTATTTCGACGCTTCGGATAAGATGATCGGAACCCAGTTCGTAAATACGCCCACCAAGAGAATCGAGGCTGTTGAAGACAAGCTCAACGTTCCTGCCGGAACTGCGTACATCTACGTCAACGCGAGAGCCGTGGATGCCGTTATGGTTTCGGCTCCCGATACTCCCGCGGCTCCCGCAGAGAAGACAAAGTCCGTATCGATTCTCTTTGTCGGCAACTCTCTGACTCAGGACGCCGTTGCATATCTCCCCTATATACTTTTCAACAAGTATCCCGAAATCGATTTTAAGTTTTATATGTGGTATTGCGGAGGCTTTGACCTTACGAAGACCTATGATTACTTTATAAACGGCACCGCTTGCGATATTTTCTCGGTTTCCGAAAATAAGCAGTCCTGGTCTAACAGCTCGAGAAACATCTCCGCGATTTTATCCGATTACACCTTTGACATTGTATGTCTGCAGGAGTATTTCAACTACAAGGACAGCTTTTCCGAGGGTGACCTTGCCGCATGGAACAACTGCAGGGATTATATCACAAAGAATTACAAGGGCAAGAACGAGCTCCGCTTCGTCACTCTTTTCCATGCGCCGCTCCGTTCAAAGGCCGACAGCGTATACAATCTTACCGATGCCGGCTGCCGTCTGATACTCGACAAAACCGTGGCCGAGTCCGTCATCGCTCCCGGCATTGCGGTCAAAAACGCGCTTGGCAACGACCTTAAAAAGCTCGGCGACGTCGGCGGTCTTTCTCCCGACGGAACCCATACCCAGGAGGGCCTGCCCTGCCTGCTCCAGACCTACGTGGTGCTTCAGTGGCTGCTTGACAGACTCGGACTCGACAGCGATATTTCGGGACTCGATGTGAGGATTACGTCCGCTGTTTACAATAAGCTTAATGTCCCCGGAGCCAATCCCGGCTCGGGTGTCGTCCCCGGCACGGACGCGGAAAACAAGCTGGCGCTTGAAACGGCAATTGCCGCATACAAGCAGGCTGTCGCCCGCTTCGCGGCAAAATAACATAGGCTGTCATCCGAAAGGAACGGTGAAAATGGAAGCTTACAGGCACACGGTTCAGTATTACGAGACGGACATGATGGGCATCGTTCACCACTCCAACCATGTGAAATGGATGGAGGAGGCAAGAGTGGACTTCTTAAAGAACATCGGCTGGGAATACCGGAAACTCGAGGAACTCGGAGTTTTCTCTCCCGTGCTTGAAATAAGCTGCAAATACAAAAATCCCGCAAGGTTCGGCGATGAAATAAACGTCGATGTAGCCGTGACCGATTTTATTGGTGATGGGGTCAAAAGACAAAAGCTCCCGC
>JAKSPQ010000142.1 GCA_024404665.1 Clostridia bacterium | reverse complement strand
TTTTCCGATGACGGCAGGGGCGTGCAGTCGGAATCGATGATGCGCGAGGCCATGACGGTTGCAGCGTCGCTCGGGAAGATCATTTCGGCTCACTGCGAGGATAACTCGCTGCTGAACGGCGGATATATTCACGATGGCGCCTACGCAAGAGCGCACGGCCATAAGGGAATTTGCTCGGCGAGCGAGTGGGGTCCGATTGCCCGCGATGTTAAGCTTGCGGCGGAGACCGGATGCGCGTACCACGTTTGCCATATTTCGTGTAAGGAAAGCGTGGATATTATAAGAAAAGCAAAAAAAGAAGGCGTAAACGTGACCTGCGAAACGGGTCCGCATTACCTGATATTCGACGACGGCGATCTTAAAGAGGACGGAAGATTCAGGATGAATCCCCCTATCCGCTCGGCCGAGGACCGCGAGGCGCTTCTCGAGGGCATTGCGGACGGCACCATAGACATGATCGCGACAGATCACGCCCCGCATTCCGCGGAGGAAAAGTCAAAAGGCCTTGCCGGCAGCGCGTTCGGAATTGTGGGAATCGAGACCGCTTTTCCGGTGCTTTACACGAAGCTCGTAAAAACAGGCTTCATAACGCTCGAAAAACTCATAGAGCTTCTGTGCGTAAGTCCCAGAAAGCGTTTCGGGCTGCCGGCTCACGACGGCTGGTCGGTCTGGGACCTCGAAAAGGAATTCACGGTAAATCCCGAGGACTTCCTTTCGATGGGAAAATCCACTCCGTTTGCGGGCATGCGCCTCTCGGGCGTCTGTCTTATGACGGTATGCGGCGGAAAAACCGTCTGGAAGCTCGGTTAATAAAGATTAAAAAAAACATCAATAAAGTCCCTGTGAAGTGACCGCCCCCGAGCGGAATTCAAACGCTTCACTCAGAGGAAGGAACAAGCTATGGCAAAAAGAACAGACATCAAAAAGGTTCTTATTATCGGTTCCGGACCGATTGTTATCGGTCAGGCGGCAGAGTTTGACTATGCAGGCACCCAGGCCTGCCTTGCTCTCAAGGAAGAGGGCTACGAGGTAATTCTCTGCAACTCCAACCCTGCCACGATCATGACTGATACTCAGATCGCCGACAAGGTCTATATGGAGCCTCTCACTCTCGAATACATTGCCAAAATACTCAGATACGAACGTCCCGACGCCATCGTGCCCGGCATCGGCGGACAGACAGGTTTGAATCTCGCGATGCAGCTCGACCGCAAGGGCATCCTTGCGGAGACCGGAACACAGCTTCTCGGAACACCGGCTACATCGATCGAGCGCGCCGAGGACCGCGAGCTCTTCAAGGAAATGTGCATCTCCATCGGCGAGCCCGTCATTCCGTCTCAGATCACATATTCTCTCGAGGAGGCAAAGAAGGCCGCTCTCGAAATCGGCTATCCCGTTGTTCTGAGACCCGCCTTCACTCTCGGCGGAACCGGCGGCGGCTTTGCCTATAACGAGGATGAGCTCGTTGAAGTCGGAATCAACGCCTTCAATCTCTCCCCCGTTCACCAGGTTCTCGTTGAAAAATCCGTCCGCGGATACAAGGAAATCGAGTTCGAGGTCATGAGAGACGGCACCGACCGCGCGATCACCATATGCGGTATGGAAAACGTTGACCCCGTAGGCGTTCACACCGGCGACTCCGTAGTTGTCGCTCCCATTCTCTCGCTCAACGATCACGATCTCAAGATGCTGAACGATTCCGCCATCAAGATCATCCGCGAGCTCAAGATCGAGGGCGGCTGCAACGTCCAGTTTGCTCTCAATCCCAACTCCAGTGAATACTTCCTCATTGAGGTTAACCCGAGAGTTTCCCGCTCCTCCGCCCTTGCCTCCAAGGCTTCCGGTTATCCGATTGCCAGAGTTACCGCAAAGATCGCTCTCGGCATGACTCTTGACGAGATTCCCGTAGCAGGCGGTCTCGCATCCAAGGAGCCCTCTCTCGATTACATCGTTGCCAAGTTCCCGCGCTTCCCGTTCGACAAGTTCGCATCGGCTCCCAATGAGCTCGGCACACAGATGAAGGCCACCGGCGAAGTCATGGGCATCGGCTCCACTCTTGAGGAGTGCATGCTCAAGTCCGTAAGATCGCTCGAAATAGGCGTCTGCCACTTTGCGATGAAGAAGTTCGACGGCTGGTCCATGGAGCAGCTTGAGGACTACATCAAGGCCTTCCACGACGACACCATCTACGCTATTTTCGAATACTTCTGGCTCGGAGGCTCCATCGAGGCCGTCCATGAGATGACCAAGATCACTCCCCTCTTCCTTGAAAGCTTCATGCGCATCATCGAAATGGAGAAGAAGATTGCCGCAAAGACCGGAAACGTTGAGGTCCTCAGAGAGGCAAAGAAGATGGGCTTCTGCGACAAATACATCGCAAAGCTCTGGGACAAGCCCGAAATCGAGATTTACAACATCCGCAAGGCAAACGGCATTATCCCCTCCTTCAGAATGGTCGACACACTCCACACCGGAGTATATATTCCCTACCTCTATTCCTCCTACACCGGAGAGAACCAGAGCCGCCTCACCGACAAGAAGAAGATCATCGTTCTCGGCGCAGGACCTATCAGAATCGGTCAGGGCGTTGAGTTCGACTACTCAACCGTTCACGCCGTTCAGACCATCAGACGCAACGGCTACGAGGCCATCATCATCAACAACAACCCCGAAACCGTTTCTACCGACTATACAACCTCCGACAAGCTCTATTTCGAGCCTCTGACCCCCGAGGATGTAATGGCCATCGTCGATTTCGAGCAGCCGGAAGGCGTTATCGCAACCCTCGGCGGACAGACCGCCATCAACCTCGCACAGCCTCTCGCAGACCGCGGAGTTAAGATTATCGGCACTGACTGCGAGGCCATCGACCGCGCCGAAAACCGCGACGCGTTTGAGCACCTCCTTGAAAAGCTCGGCATTCCCCAGCCTAAGGGCCGCGCCGTTACCAAGATTGAAGACGGCGTATCCGCCGCAGCCGAAATCGGCTATCCCGTTCTTGTCAGACCCTCCTTTGTTCTCGGCGGCCGTGCGATGCAGATCGTAGGCAACGAGAAGGAGCTCAGACACTACCTTGAGAATGCGGTTAAGATCGATGCCGACAAGCCCGTTCTCGTAGACAAATATCTCAAGGGCAAAGAGGTTGAGGTTGACGCCATCTGCGACGGCGTAGACGTCTTCGTTCCCGGCATCATGGAGCTTGTAGAGCGCACCGGCGTTCACTCCGGCGACTCCATCAGCGTATATCCTCCCTTCTCCATCTCCGATAAAGTAAAGGGCACCATTCTCTCCTACGCGAGAAAGCTCGGCCTCGGCATCGGAATCAAGGGTATTTACAACATTCAGTTCATTGTTGACGAAAACGAAGATGTTTACATCATAGAGGTCAACCCCCGCTCCTCCAGAACGGTTCCCTTCCTTTCGAAGTCTACAGGATACTCCCTTGCAGACATTGCGACAGAGGTAATTCTCGGCAAGAGCCTCAAGGAGCAGGGCATTTTCGGAATCTATCCGACCGAAAAGGAGCGCTTCTACGTAAAGGTTCCCGTATTCTCCTTCAACAAGATCAAGGGCCTTGACGCTTACCTTTCTCCCGAAATGAAGTCCACAGGCGAAGCCATCGGCTACGACAAGACCATGCCCCGCGCAATGTACAAGGCTCTCCAGGCCTCCGGAATGCGCATTCAGAACTACGGAACGGTCCTCGTAACCCTCGCCGATGAAGACAAGGATGAGGCTCTGCCTCTCGTCCGCCGCTTCTACAACCTCGGCTTCAACATTCAGGCCACCATCGGAACCGCTCAGTTCTTAAAGGCCAACGGAATCAGAACTCACGTTGTCGGAAAGATTTCAGAGGGCAACAACGACATCATCGACGGCATCCGCGAAGGCAAAATTCATTACGTCGTCAACACCAGAGCAATTCTCTCCGGCGTTCATTACGATGACGGCGAGCTCATCAGACGCTGCGCCACTGAGTACAACGTAACCCTCTTCACATCCCTCGACACCGTCCGCGTACTGCTCGACGTACTTGAGGAAATCACTCTTACAATTTCCACCATCGACGCAAAATAATCGTCCGAAATCTTACTGACGGAAGGAAAGGTCCCAAATGAAGGATTCTGTATTTACCGTTGCCTCGGTCATGAGGCTGACAGAAAACGTTTACAGAACGGAGCTCACCGGAGATACCTCCGATATCACGGCGTCCGGCCAGTTTGTGAACATTAAAATCGACGGACTTTTCCTCCGCCGTCCGATTTCCGTATGTGATCTCGACGGCAATACCCTTGTAATCATATTCAAGGTTGTCGGAAAAGGAACCGAGGCCCTTGCCGCAGCGCATCCCGGTGATACCTTCAGAGTACTCACGGGTCTCGGAAACGGTTATGATCTCTCGCGTGCAGGGAATCACCCGCTGCTCATAGGCGGCGGTGTGGGAGTTCCTCCCATGTACCTTGCGGCAAAAAGACTCAGGGCGCAGGGCCTGCCCGTCACCGTAATTCTCGGCTTCAATACCTCGGGAGAGATTTTCTACGCCGATGAATTCGCCTCTCTCGGCTGCGATGTAAGAATCACAACCGTAGACGGCAGTATGGGTACCCGCGGCTTTGTCACCGATGCTCTCCCCGAAGAATACTCCTATTTCTACACCTGCGGTCCCGAACCGATGCTTAAAGCCGTATATCGCATGACAAAAACTCCCGGCGAGTTTTCGTTTGAGGAGCGTATGGGTTGCGGCTTCGGAGCCTGCATGGGCTGCAGCTGCAAAACCGTTACAGGCTACAAAAGAATCTGCAAGGACGGTCCCGTCCTCAAAAAAGAAGAAATACTCTGGGATAAATAATGGAGGGATGCGGAATGAACAGACTGTCTGTAAATCTTTGCGGAATAGAGCTTGACAATCCCGTGATTCCGGCCTCCGGAACCTTCGGATACGGATACGAATTCGCCGAAATATACGATATAAACGTATTGGGTACCTTTTCATTCAAGGGCACCACAAAAGACCCCAGATTCGGAAATCCCACGCCCAGAATCGCGGAATGCACCTCAGGCATGATCAATGCGGTGGGACTGCAGAACCCCGGCGTGGAAAAAGTAATTTCATCTGAGCTTCCGAAGCTCGGAAAATGTTTCTTCAAGCCCGTTATGGCAAATGTCTCCGGCTTTTCCGTTGAGGACTACGCATACACATGCGCTCTGCTCGACAAAGAGCCCCAGGTTGGCTGGCTTGAGGTCAACATCTCATGTCCCAATGTTCACGGCGGAGGCATGGCCTTCGGAACCACTCCGGAGGGAGCGGCTGAAGTAACAAGAGCCGTAAAAGCCGTAACAACCAAGCCCGTAATTATGAAGCTCTCGCCGAATGTCACTGACATCGTTGCCATCGCAAAAGCCTGCGAGGCTGCCGGAGCTGACGGAATCAGCCTGATTAACACCATGCTCGGCATGCGTATAGACCTCAGAACCCGCAAGCCCGTCATCGCCAATACCATGGGAGGCTTCTCCGGCCCCGCAATTTTCCCCGTCGCGCTCAGGATGGTATACCAGGTTGCGCACGCGGTAAAGATTCCCGTAATAGGCATGGGCGGTGTGTCATCTGCATCGGACGTACTCGAAATGATGATGGCCGGTGCCACCGCAGTTGAAGTCGGAGCCGCAAATCTTGTTGAGCCCACCGTGTGCCGCGACATCATTGAAGCCCTCCCCGCCGAAATGGACAAATACCGTATAGGCTCTCTCGCTGAGCTTAAGCTTGAAAAATAAAACTGTTTTACATAAAGAAAGGATAGTCAAAATGGGAAAAGACGTAATCGTTGCCTGTGATTTTGCAAGCGAAGAAGCCGTAATGAGCTTTCTTGATCTCTTTACGGAAGAAAAGCCCTTTGTTAA
>JAKSPQ010000141.1 GCA_024404665.1 Clostridia bacterium | reverse complement strand
TTTTCGGGCTCGATTGTTCCTAAGTCGAGTTCAATGATGGTAGCAAGCTTTCCGTCCCAGTCGTATACCGTAATGACGTTCTCTTTGTACAGGACAAAGTAAATGAAGTTTTTGTCGCTGGAGCAGCCCTGGGTTACGTATCCCTTGGTAAGAGGAGTGGCTGTTTTTGTCACTCTGTCCCGTCCGGCCCCAAGCCCCATGGAACCGTTGAGATAAACAAAATCCTGACCGCCTGACTGTCCGACAACAAACTTGTCATAATCCGGTTGATAGTTCATGCAGTAGATCTGATACGGAACGGTAACGACCTTTATAAGCTTTAGTGTTTCCGAATCGATGACGGAAACTGTCTGTCTGTTGGGGTTATTGTGAACCACGGCGAGATTTCCGTCCGCAAGGACAGTAATATCGTTGGCATGATTCAGCGACAGGTTACCGCTAGCGGCAACCACCTTGCCGGTGGCAAGCTCAACCTTGAGTATTCTGTCGATATTGTTTGCCTCATTGCTGGCGGTATCCTTCTTTACAAAGGCCTGGTAAAAATACACACCGTCGGTTGTTCCGCCCTGGGAATAGAAGCCATCTCCGGGAGCCGGAATTCTCAGCGCCTGCGTGCATTTCGATTTCAGTCTGTCCCCGGAAAGGATAATCTCCTTAAGCGCCTCTCCGGGCTCAGCGGCTTCCGTTATTTCCTCGGTTGTCAGCTCTTCCTCTGTCGTTTGGTCCACGGTATATACCTCCGAAGACGTAATTTCGGCGAATGAGGTTCCGCTTTCCTCGTTTTTGTTGTCACCGGAGCATGAATTAAACAGGCAAACAGCCGCAAGTGACAGCGAAATGTACGCCAGGGCTTTCTTCAGACCCGGTCTGCTATTAAATACAGTCATTATTTCTGTCCTCCGTAAGGGGTAAATGCCGCAGCCGCGTTACGCTTCCGGTAAACACATATGAAAGCACGCACGGTCCGAAAATACCGGAATATATTCTGCGGGTGTCAGTTTTTAAGGCTGTGAATGGGGGCGGGAATTCTTCCGCCTCTGGCAATGAATTTTGCGGGAGACAGCTTGCTCACCGGCATTACGGGAGCGCTGCCGAACAGTCCGCCGAAGTTGATTCCGTCTCCGACATCGTAGCCTACGGCGGGAATAACTCTTACAGCCGTGGTCTTGCAGGTCTGAACTCCTATCGCCATCTCATCGGCGATGATGCCGCAGATGGTGTCGGCCGAGGGATCACCGGGAATAGCTATCATATCAAGACCGACGGAGCATACCGCTGTCATCGCCTCAAGCTTCTGAAGCGTGAGAGCGCCGCTTCTTGCGGCAGCAATCATGCCGGCATCCTCGGATACGGGAATAAAGGCTCCGGAAAGTCCTCCGACAGAGGAGGAGGCCATTACTCCGCCCTTCTTTACGGCATCGTTGAGAAGCGCCAAGCAGGCGGTTGTTCCGGGACAGCCGCAGGTTTCAAGGCCCATATTTTCAAGTATGTAAGCAACCGAATCTCCTACTGCGGGAGTGGGGGCGAGAGACAGATCGACGATTCCCGCGGGAACGCCGAGTCTCGACGAAGCCTCCGCCGCAACCAGCTGACCGACTCTCGTGATCTTGAAGGCCGTGCGCTTTACTATTTCCGCAAGCTCGGAGAGCGAGCAGTCACCGGCTCTCGCTATGGCAGAGGCAACGGTACCGGGTCCGGATACGCCGACATTGATAACGGTCTCGGGCTCGGTTACGCCGTGGAAGGCTCCCGCCATGAACGGGTTGTCCTCGGGAACGTTTGCGAATACGACGATTTTGGCGCAGCCGAAGGATACGTTGTCCTTTGTGAGCTCAGAGGTCTTTTTGATGACGTCGCCCATCTTGCGGATGGCGTCCATGTTGATTCCGGCCTTGGTTGAGGCAACGTTGACGGATGAGCATACTCTCTCCGTGGAAGCGAGAGCATAGGGAATCGACTCAATGAGCGCATCCTCGCCGCGTGTGCTTCCCTTCTGAACCAGCGCTCCGTATCCGCCTATGAAGTTTACGCCCAGGTCCGCCGCAGCCCTGTCCAGGGTCTTGGCGATTTTTATGTAATCTTCGGGCGAGAAGCGGCCGCCGATGAGGGAAACGGGAGTCACGGAAATACGTCTGTTTACAATCGGAATACCGTACTGCTTCTCTATATCGTTTGCGACGGGAACCAGTCTCGCGGCTCTCGATGTGATCTTGTCGTAGATTCTGCCGCAGACGGCATCGATGTCATCGCCCGCGCAGTCAATCAGCGAGATGCCCATGGTTACCGTTCTGATATCCAGGTTCTCCTCGCGGATCATATTTATCGTTTCGATTATATCCTGTGTATTGAGCATTTTTTATTATCTCCGTGCGGAAAATCAGATGCGGTGCATGCTGTTGAAGATATCTTCGTGCATAGTTGAAATGACAAGTCCGGCCTCCTCACCGAGCTTTGTCATATCGTCTACGAAATCCCCGAAGGAACCGACCAGGCGGTCTATGTCCACGAGCATAATCATAGCAAAGTAATCGCGGATAACGCTCTGGGAAATATCGATGATATTGACGCTCTTTTCGGAGCACTTATCGGCCACACGGGCAATAATTCCGACGGCATCCTTGCCGGTAACGGTAATAACGGCTTTCATTTCGGTACAAACCTGCCTTAATTAAAAAATATTTAGATTATTATACTGTAAATATGCTCATTTGTCAATAAAAAAGTGGTTCGGGCGTCATCCTGCAAATTCCGGACATCGGAGCACGACCAAAAAATCATTGACAATTCACTTGCAAGAGTGTATAATAGTTAGCGTGTGTTAACTTAAACCGTCGGGCGTATTTTCATGCCCCGCGGCAACATCCTCTCCTTTCAGAAAGGACCATTAAATGAAACTTGACGAACTAAAGCCCGGACAGTCGGCAAAAATACTGACCGTAGGCGGCAGCGGTGCTCTGAGATGCAGACTTCTTGACATGGGTATTACTCCGAAAACAAATGTAAAACTGATAAAGAGAGCGCCTATGGGCGATCCCATTGAAATACTGATTCGCGGCTACGAGCTGACTCTCAGGAACGAGGATGCATCGCTGATAACCGTGGAGCTTCTTCCGGAGGCTGTCGGATGATAGTAGCGCTTGCGGGTAATCAGAACTGCGGAAAAACCGCTCTTTTCAATCAGCTCACCGGCTCCAACGCACACGTCGGAAATTTTCCGGGAGTTACGGTTGAATCAAAGATGGGAGAAATCAAAGGTCTTCGCGACTTCACCGCCGTCGATCTTCCCGGCATTTATTCCCTTCGTCCTTACACCTGTGAGGAAATAGTAACAAGAGACTTCATAATCAGAGAAAAGCCGGATGCCATCATAAACATCATCGACGGTACGAATATCGAAAGGAATCTGTATCTTACACTTCAGCTTCTGGAGCTCAGGGTTCCGACTGTAATGGCGCTTAATATGATGGACGAGGTCAGGGCCAACGGCGGATCCATCGACATCGAAGGACTGAGCGAAGCTCTGGGCATTCCGGTTGTCCCCATCGCCGCTATAAACGGCGAAGGCATCTCGGAGCTTCTCGACAAGGTATCTCATGTCGCCAGGCACAAGCAGCTCCCCGAAAAATACGACTTCTGCGGCTCCGATTCCCCCATGCACCGCTGTATCCACGCTGTTGTCCACATGATACAGGACCACGCCGATGCAGCCGGTCTCCAGGCACGTTTTTCGGCCACAAAGCTCATTGAGGGCGACAGCGAATTTGCCGAAAAGCTGGAGCTCGACGAAAACGAGAAGGAGCTCATCGAGCACTGCATAGTACAGATGGAAAACGAATCCGGACTCGACAGAAACGCCGCTCTTGCGGATATGAGATATGCCTTCATCGAGCAGACCGTAGCGGAGTGCGTCGTAAAATGCCATGAATCGCGCGAGCACAGGCGCTCTCAGAAAATCGACCGGGTTCTGACCGGAAAATACACGGCAGTACCTATGTTCCTTCTCATTATCGCAACCGTTTTCGTTCTTACCTTCTCGGTAATCGGAGGTCCTCTGTCGGATCTTCTGGGCGTCGGCATCGATGCTCTCTCCGCCCGCGTGGAAACAGCCCTAGAGCACTACGGAATGAACCCGGTTGTCCGCAGTCTCATCGTCGACGGAGTCTTCTCCGGAGTCGGAAGCGTTCTGTCCTTCCTGCCGCTTATCGTCGTGCTCTTCCTCTGTCTCTCGGTGCTTGAGGACACGGGATACATGGCCCGCGTGGCCTTTATCATGGACCGTCCTTTAAGAAAGCTCGGCCTTTCCGGAAGGAGCTTCGTTCCCCTGCTTGTGGGCTTCGGCTGCACGGTCCCCGCCGTCATGTCGGCAAGAACAGTATCCTCGGACCGCGACAGAAAAATGACCATAATGCTTACACCCTTTATGAGCTGTCCCGCAAAGATACCGATTTATCTTGCCTTTACGCTTGCCTTCATGCCAAAATACAGCTATCTTGCGATTGTCGGTCTTTATGTTTTCGGCATAGTAATAGCGGTCATAATGGCGCTTGTGCTTAAATCCACGGCATTCCGCGGCAAGCCTGTTCCCTTTGTAATGGAGCTGCCGAACTATCGCCTGCCTTCCCTGAAGAGCACGGGTCTCCTCCTTTGGGACAAGGTTTCGGATTTCCTTAAAAGAGCTTTTACCGTTATTCTCGGCGCAACGGTTATCATCTGGTTCCTTCAGTCCTTTGATCTCAGACTGAATTTCGTGGAAGACTCATCCGGCAGTATTCTTGCCCTCGTCGGCAGATACATCGCGGTTGTATTCAAGCCTCTGGGCTTCGGAGACTGGAGAATTGTAACCTCTCTTATCTCGGGCTTCTCGGCAAAGGAGGCCGTAATCTCCACTCTCGAGGTTCTGGGCGGCGAAAACTTCACCGCACTGTTCACGCTCCGCTCTGCCGTATCGTTCCTCGTGTTCACGCTGCTGTACACGCCCTGCGTCGCCGCAGTAGCTGCAATAAAGCGCGAATTCAACTCGGTTTGGGCAACTGCCGGCATCGTCGTTCTCCAGTGCGTAATTGCCTGGATCATGGCCTTTGCCGTATACTCCGTCGGAGGTCTGTTCTTATGACCGCCGGCGACTGGGTCATCGTAGTTCTGTGCTTTGCCGGACTTATCGCGGCGGCGGTGTGGATCATAGGCTCTCTCGGACGCCGGAAAAACCGCGGACGCTCCTGCGGCTGTCACGGCGGCTCCGAAAAGCCATCCTCCTCTCCCCGCAGAGCCGACGGTTCAAAGCTTGACGACGAATACAGCGGAAATCGGTCAAAAAACGGCTCTTCCGGCTGCTCCGGCGACTGCACTCACTGCTCCGGCTGCCACTGACTGTACACCAATCATTAATATCGAAGGGGCTGAAAGGAAGTCTTATACTCTTTTCAGCCCCGTTCCGTCCGGATAATATCAGCACATTCAGACGTATTTTCGCAAAAAATCAAAAAAACTCTTGACATAGAGGCATGAAAGTGGTATAATAACTGAGCACTTAAAAAGTGCACAGCTTTTTTCCTGCCGGTGTGGCGGAATAGGCAGACGCAAGGGACTTAAAATCCCTCGGTAGCAATACCGTACCGGTTCGACCCCGGTCACCGGCACAGAATAATATCGCGGAGTGGAGCAGTTGGTAGCTCGTCGGGCTCATAACCCGGAGGTCGTGAGGTTCAAGTCCCACCTCCGCAACCAAAAAATTCCCGTGGACGCAAGTTCACGGGAATTTTTTACTTCTTACCTCTTCACTCTTACCTCTTCACTCTTCACTATTCACTAAATCCGTCCACGGGGATTTTTCGGAAGTAAGAAGTAATAGTGAGGAGTGAATAGGGAATGTAACATACCCGAAAACAGGATGCAAATAAAAATGATGCAACATTTCATAAATGAAATC
>JAKSPQ010000140.1 GCA_024404665.1 Clostridia bacterium | reverse complement strand
TCTATTATGAGATCGAGCATGAATTTGATTTTGTCAATAGATCTTCCAAGTGCCTCAGGTATCAGCAGCCTTTCGGTATTCCCCGTTCCGCACTCGTCGAGCATGAGTCCGTATTCACCCATAAGCACCAGCGCATCGGGCTTTGCCTCCAATTCCGCCGATGACGGCTCCGGTGAGCCCGGATTCCATTTGCACCGCTTAAAGGCGGGCCGCCCCTCCTTATTCTCCGACGCCGAAGCTCCGAACAGCCTGCAGACAAGCGGACGCCATCTGTACACCGTGCAGTGATAGGGGTTATCGGGATTATAAAAGAAGCATTTGTCTCCCGGACGGTAAGCGTCGATCTTGGAAAAGGCCTCCTCCGCGCGCCCCATGGCGATGATACCGAGCGCCAGGTCGTCAGACTCCATCGGCGTAACATCCGGCATGAAATGCTCGCAGCAGGAGCCGCAGCCCTCGGGGCACTTCATATCGAAGGCCCTGCAGAACAGCTTCTGCTTTTCATCGAGCATATCCTTGAGCTTTAATACGGCGGCAAGCTCTCCGCCTAACGAGGTGCCTTCAAGCGCCTTCAGTATTTTTTCTTCATTTTTCAGTACTTCATCCATAGGCACTCGTTCCGAGCGTCAGGCATGCGCCGCGGATATTCGGCAAAGAACCGGAAAACCGTTCGCTGAGCTTTAACGCGTTTCCTTTTTTCACATCTTGAGTAATCTTAAGCTCTCATACCGACCGATGTCCGTAAAACCAACGCTGTCGCGTACAATATTGTATCATATTTTCGGAGATAAATCAATTGTTTTTCAAATCCCCGGCCGACTCTTTTCTCCTCCGAAAACCTTTTTATCAGACATATCCTTTCATACGCGTCCCCGCGATTCCCTCTGTCTCAGCTTATAACCAATCTTGACACCAAACACAATTTGCGGTATAATGTATCCTGCAGCAGCGGAATCCCCGCTTTGATAATTCATAAAAACAGTCGGATAAAAACCGATAAAACCGTCACGGAAAGCCGTGCCGGAATTTCGAGGAGAAAAAAATGAAACTCACATACGAACAGATTGCATCCGTTACGTCGGGTGCCGTAAATCACACGGTAACAGAAGAAGGAATCAGCTTTTTCAAATGCACTGAAAAACAGATCGATGCCTGGACAAAACGCGTGCCGGTCCTCGGAGAACGCGCTATGTGTTCTACCGGAATCCGTCTGGACTTTCACACCGACAGCGGTTCCTTCGGCTTTGAAAACACAGCCGGAGACAAATTTGACCTGTATATCAACGGAGTAATCACGGACAGAATCCGTCCCGGTGTTCCCGGAAGCTATTCCGCAGCTCTTCCGGACGGAGACACCAGGGTTACGCTGATCTTTCCGAGCCACGGAAAGGGCGCTGTGCTTAAATCCGTAACGCTTGACGACGGCGCATCTTTTGTTCGCCATGAATATTCCCGCAAGATACTTTTTGTTGGCGATTCCATCACACAGGGCTGGAATTCCGTATTCGATTCTCTCTCATACGCCTGGCGCACCGTGCTTCATTACGATGCCGACTGCGTCATGAACGCCATAGGAGGAGCCGTTTTCTACCCCGAAGCCAACGACAGCATCGATTTCGACCCGGACACCGTCATCGTCTCCCTGGGAACCAATGACTATGACGTATGCAAGACTCAGGACGAGCTCAAGGACGCTGCCGACGGTGTTTTCTCCTTCCTCGAGAAGGAATATGCCGGTGCAAGACTCGTTGCGATAACTCCCATATGGCGCGCCGATGAGGACAAGCCCCGCAAGGTCGGCACTTTTTCCGATGTCTGCGACATCGTTGCGAACTCCGCAGCCGGACACGGCTTTGAGGTTCTGCGCGGCTACGGCTTCGTTCCGCATATCACAAAGCTCTATGCGGACGCCGTTCTGCATCCGAACGACCTGGGCTTTGAGTTTTACGCCGACAGCCTGATTAAGGCCCTGGGCGACTGATTTTCAGGCGTCAGAACCGGCTTTTACTCAAAAAAAGGAGACCGTCAGGGGGTGCGTGCGCCAAACCGACAGCGGGACCTTAAGTCGGAAAAGTTAACCGTTTAAGTACATGAGCCGAAAAACGGACATTATGAAAGGACACCGAATAATGAAAAAGATTGCAGTTGTTATTGTCTTGTGCCTCCTGCTTTTTGCGGTATCATGTAACGGCGGCACCGGAGATCCGGTTATATCAGGCAATGAAAACACGGAAGGAGTTATTGAGATGACCGATAATAACATAGGGTACCCAAACGATACAACCGGTGCACCGACCGATGTAACCGAGCCGGGGCCCGCGGAAACAACTGAGGCGCAGGAAGTCACGGGAAGCACCCCGTCAGGCTTTTCCTTCACTTTTTCCGGAGCAAAGAGTTATAAGGATGGTGTCTTTTACTTCGGCAAAGAGCCGCTCAGACTGCTTTTTGATGCTGCGGACTCCTCCTTCAACTGCTTCTCGCTGAAATATTCGGCATCGGCTCCGCTGAAGTGCACCGCGGTATACAGCATCGACGGCCGGGAAATTTCCGATGTTTTCTGGCTCGAGTCCGGCGAAAACAAAACCTTTACATCCCTCATCGACAGATATACCGAAGGGAAAAGCGCCCGAAATCCTTCATCGGTGACCTTTGAACCCATGAAAGGAACAAATCAGACCTTCTCCCTCGCCGATTTCGGCGTTTCGCAGCGTGAAAAATGCCCCGGCAACGAGGTATTCGCGGAGGCCTTCGGAATAAAGCTCGGCATACGCCTCGAATGGGGCGGAGGAATCTCGTACTATGAGGACAAAAACGACGGCGACGACAGCATCTCGAACCTTTTGAATTCTCACGACACGGGAAGGCTGGTTCAGCAGTCTTATTACGGATCGTCATCGGCGCCTTATGAGCCCGGCACCTACAACGGCACCGTCTGGAGCTACAATCCCGTTCAGGGCGGTAATCTTTTCGGCGAAAAATCAAGACTTATTGATTATTCGATAGCCGAGGACGGCAGCTCCGTCCATGTCAAATGCCTGCCTCGCGACTGGGCAAAAAAGGGCATATACAGTATGAGCTATATGGAAAACACCTACACAATCCGTGATGGCTATGTTTCCGTTGACAACCGCTTTACGGATTTTTCCGGATATATTCATCCGCAGTCACACCAGGAACTGCCCGCCTTCTACACCATAAGCAGCCTCTCGGATTTTTCGTTTTACGGCGGAAGCTCCGCGTGGAAGGATCTTCCTCTGACGGTCAAGTCCGACCTTCCGTTCTGGGGCGGCAATCCAAACGCGTATTTCACTCTGAAATCAAAAGAAACCTTTTGCGCATGGACGTCACCGGAAACGGGCTTCGGAATAGGCGTATATTCTCCGATCGCAACGATTCTGCTCGCGGGAAAATACAATTATAACGGAACAAAAGACCCAAAAGCCGATCCCACGAACTATGTGGCACCGCTTATTACCAAAAAGCTTGAATCCTTCGTTCCGTTTGAGTATTCGTATTACATTGCTTCAGGCACGGCGGACAGCATAAGAAGCTGTTTTAAGACAGTATCGGGCCACTGACAGCGGACGCCGTATGTCCCCCGAAAGCCGGATTTCATTTAATAACCCTTAAGCCGAAGGACGCGAGAGTGTCCTCGGCTTTTTTAATTTCATTGGGCAGCGGAACCCTGTCTGGATAATCCCTCGGGAGGCCGAGAGACCCGTACTTCAGATCCAGCTGCCGGTGGTAAGGCAGAATCCTTACCGGATACTTTACCGGAAGCCCGGCAAGGAACGCGGCTATCCCGGGTATCTCTCCGTCGTTGTATCCCGGAACAAGCGGAATTCTTATCTCGACCGCAGCGCCTCTTTCCGCCAGAAACCGCAGATTTCCGAGTATCAGTGCATTGTCTGCTCCGGTGCATTTTTTGTGCACGGTTCTGTCGAAGGCCTTGATATCGTAAAGAAACAGTCCGGTGTAAGGCATAACACGCTCAAACGTCTCCGCGGGAACGGCTCCGCAGGTATCCACGGCGGTTCCTATTCCGTTTTCCGCACACTTTCTGAGCAAAGACACACAAAAGTCCGGATATGTCAGGCACTCTCCGCCGGAGAGTGTTATTCCTCCGCCGTCCGAATAAAAAGCCGCATCCTCGGCCAGTGCGGCAAAGGCCTCCCCGGTGTCCATGCTTTTTCCGTAGAAAACGAACGCTCCGGCGGGACAGATCTCCGCGCATTTTCCGCAAAAAGAGCATAAATCCCGGATAAAAACGTGAGTCCCGTTTTCAAAAGCGTTAGCCCGGCAGCCGGTTCCGGCACAGGCTCCGCAGGATATGCATCTTTCCTCAAAATACGCTGTCTGAGGTGCTTTTCTTATTCCCTCCGGATTGTGACACCACACGCATTTCAACGGACAGCCCTTAAGAAAAAGAGTCGTACGGATACCCGGACCGTCGTGAACCGCAAACCTTTTTATTCCGAACACCAAAGCTTTTTCATTCATTTGAGCGCCTCCGCCTGACGTATATATGCGAGCTGCTCAGCGGAACCGAGATTATTCCAAAGAACGTTCCAGCCGCAGACACGAATCTGAAGGTCTCTGTATTTATCCGGATTTTGGAATGCGTCATTCAGCATCACGGTATCAAATACATTCATATGCACGGCATGACCGCCGAGCCTCATAAAGGTTCTGACCAATCCAAGCATGGCGGTAAGGCCATCGTTCCCGGACACGGATGCCGGAAGAAGAGCCAGATCCAGGGAAACATCCTCTCTCAGGTGAACCGCATTTATTTTTGTCACTGACAGTATCGCCGCGGTCGCTCCTTCTCTGCCGCATCCCTGTGACGGCGAAGCGTTTTTTGACAGCTCCTCCCGGGCCTTGCGTCCGTCCGGGGTGGCTGCGGTTTTTTTACCCTGATAAATATACTGCCTTGCGACATGAAGTCCGGCGTTCCAGCTTCCGCCTCTGACGGGACTGTTGGGCCGTCCGACTACTCTTCCGTACAGAAACTCGGTTATTCTTACGGCTATTCTGTCCGGCTCTTCCCTGTTGTTTCCGTATTTTTCGGGATCATTCATTATTCTTCTGCGAAGAGGCTCAAAGCCCGTCCAATCAGCGTCAAGAATGTCCTTCAGCTGCCTCAGCGTAACGGTTTTCTTTTCATACACATATTTTCTTATAGCGTTGAGCGAATCCGCCGCAGTTGCGATAAAACCGAACTCAAGGCTGGAATTGTTGTATTTTGCGCCTCCGTCATATGCTTCCCTGCCCTTTTCCAGGCATTCCCTTACAGTGGCGGAATACAGCGGCTGCGGATTGATATCGGTGTAATGGCTTTCTATGACATTGCCGATTTCGCAGACTCTGTCAAGAAGCGCTCCGAGCTGAGCAAGGTACGCGTCAAAGAATTCGCCGAAATCTCCGAAGCACTCGGGTTCTCCCGTCTTCAGTCCCATCTCTTCTCCGGTGATGCCGTCGCGTCCGTTGTGCAGGACATATTCCAACGGCTTTAACGAATTCACGTAGAACATCTCCGTAATAAGCTCACCCGGTGCCGCGTATTCGTAGCAGCCCTTTATATCCGCATGCCGTGCGTCCTCCGGCGAAATTCCCGCCGCTTCAAGCGCTCTGACAGTCAGCTCCTCATTAACAAACACAACCGAATTGTGACATCTGCGAATCATATCAAGGGCTTTTTTCAGAAAATCATCCGGCGTTTTTTCCGAGACCTTGAACTGAAGCTTCGGGTTGTAAATATTCATGGAGTCATACACGTCGAGAATCATATGCGACAGAGGATTAACAATGCATTGTCCGTCGTCGCCTGTGCCTCCGAGATATAACGGCTGGTTCCAGTAGCCTCCCATCGCCGCAAACGGCAGAAAAAAGAAAGCGCGAGACGAGCCCGCCCGAGAAGATCGCGAGCGTCTGCGCGGCG
>JAKSPQ010000014.1 GCA_024404665.1 Clostridia bacterium | reverse complement strand
CGCAACGCAATCGGCGACGCAGTGTTTGAAGTTTATTATACTCCCGAGGATTTCGTTACCGCAAAAAGAACCATATCCAGCGTAACCAACAACTGGAACAATACGTCGCTGATTTTCTCCGCCGAAATCGCGGGAGAAAAAATCATGTATCTCGGAGACTCTCAGGAAATTCCCAACAATCTGACCGCCGCGGTTTTCGGCTCTTATCTCAAGAGCGACATCTGCCAGGTCGCCCACCACGGAGGCATCGGCGGAACCGAGACAATCTACAAGCAGATTGACCCCGAGATTGCCCTCTTCACCACTACCGCCGTTCTGGTTCCCGTGTATAATCAGAAGTTCTCCTATAACAACTATCTGATAAACCAGCTGCATGTCAAGGAATACTGGAACGCGGCAGACCGCATAAAGACCTTTATGCTGCCCTATCACGCAACGGGCTCGGGCTTTGTAAAATAAGCAGAGACAGACGCCTTACTTTCGGATAACCTACACGGGATGTTAAAATGCCTAATGCTTTTTAACATCCCGTGTTTTTTAAACCGAGTGTTTGTCAAAAAAACGAAAGCTTCGAAGGGTTGACACGGAGGTCGCTTTGTGGTAAAATTAAACCGCTGTTTTCGGGGGAGGCACCCAAGCCCTCAGGAGAGCCGCTGTCTTAAGCCTAAAGTTCATTTTCTTCCGAATAAAGTGAAGAACTTCTTTTCAGCTCAAAGCATTAAGTTTCTGATTTGCTGATTTCTGAAACTGTTTCCGCTTATTGAAGAGTTTACCTTCTTTGCTTATTAAAGCCTTTGGCTTTTTCGACTTAGTGAAGAGTTCACCTGCTTTGCCTATTAAAGCCTTATGCTTTTTTCCGACTGATAAAAAATTGAGTTTTATATATACATAAGGAAATACTTCTGCCGAACGAAATCGGAGGAAAACAAATGAGTATTGAAAAAAATGAAGTCCTGACCACCCCCTGTAAAAACGCCGCAATCGGCGGAGAATTCTGGGAGCTCTTTCCCGTGACCGTCAAAGGGCTCACCGATGCCGTAGGAAGCGAATACAGCGGTTTCGCGGCAGCGGTCCTGAAGGGCGACAGAGTCCTTCTGAAGGTCCGCGGGGGCAACTCCCGGGATTACTCCGGGACGGTTTATATGAATCCCGATCCCAAGCCCTTAACCGACGGCACTCTCTTCGATCTCGCGTCTCTATCCAAGCTCGTATCAACATCGATGACGGCCTTAAAGCTCTTTGAGGGAGGAATTCTCTCCCCCGCCGACACTGTCGGCAGATTTTTCGACAATGCCGGAGCCTATCGCGACGTAAGCCTCACAGGGCTCATGACTCACACGTCGGGACTTACCCCGCATATTGCGCTTTATAAAAAATGCTCCTCTCCGGACGAAGCAGTCCCGACGATACTTGCGTCTGAGCCACTGTCGGCCCCCGGCACACGGGTTCATTACAGCTGCATGGGCTACATCCTTCTGAAGGCCATACTTGAAAAAGCCACGGGTAAAACGCTGGATGTCATGGCCCGCGACTTTGTTTTCAGGCCTCTCGGAATGAAAAACACCTGCTACAATCCTTCATCCGCAGACGTTGCCGCAACAGAATATTCCCCATACGAAAACAGATATATCATAGGCTCGGTTCACGATGAAAACGCCCGCTTTCTCGGCGGAGTGTCCGGAAATGCCGGTGTGTTTTCAACCCTTGACGATATGATTTCCTTCGGGAGCATGCTGTCGATGAGAGGAAAAACCAAGGATGGCTGCTATCTCTCGCCCAGGACCTTCTCCGAGGCCGTCAGAGACCGCACCCGCGGGCTCGGTGAGAGCAGGGGCCTCGGCTTCTCTCTCCGCGACGAAAACCTTCTCTCCGCCATGGGAGAGTTTATGTCCCACGGCTCATACGGACACAACGGCTTTACGGGCACATCGCTGTACTGCGACGCCGAAACCGGCATTACAATGATCCTGCTTACCAACGCGGTTCATTACGGACGTGACGGACGAGGTCCTTTCTTCCGTCACAGAAGAATCTTCCATAACACGGCCCTGACCGAGGCTCTTAAGGCCTCCGGACATGTTTAAACCGTTTGAATTAAACCAATAAGGCTTTGCGTCTCACAGCAATACGATTATCGGCTGCCGTAATGGCGTAAAGTATACGGGAACACAACCGCTAGAGCTTATTTTCTTGATTATTTGACAGAAATATGCTAAAATATAGTAATAGATAAAAAGAGTCCGTGCACGCATTTGCGTCCGCAGGACTCTCAATAATCATTTGAGACAGAGGTATTTATGAAAACGTCCGATTCGGTACTAAAAAACAAGTGGCTGAGGCTTGCGGAAACGCTCTTATCCGCAATCCCGGTTCTGCTCGGAGTCGCTATTGCCCTATATTATATCTGGGGTCCTGCCGAGGGATATTTCCACTCGGACTGCACGGACACCCTCCTGTGGGCGAACGCTTCAGTTGAATCAGGCAAGGTCTTTGACGAAACCTTCAGATACGCGGGTCTGCTTCCCTTCTCGACGGCGATGTGGATGATTCCCCTTATTAAAATTTTCGGATACGGTATGACGGCTCAGAACATAGCGATGTCGCTGTTCGTCCTTTTGTTTGCCGGAACGTTATGGGGACTGTTCAGAGCCTGCGGCTTCGGAAGATTACGGACCTCCGTCACATCTTTCGCTGTCATGATGGTTCTGTCATCGTCCGATAAGCTCAGAGAAATCATGTACGGACATACGATTTATTACAGTCTCGGCTCTCTTATTCTTTTCGGTGCCATTGCTCTGTTCCTGGCCGGAGACCGTTCCCTCTCCCGATACGCCGACCCAACCGTCGACGGAAAGAAGAAAGGCTTCGCGCTCGCGGGCTTCATCGTATCAGCTGTCTCCTTTGCCGTTCTATGCGGCGGAGCCGCAACGGACGGCGGTCAGATTATCGTCATCGGCACTCTTCCGGCAGTCGCCGGAATCATTGCGGAAAGACTCTTCTGCGGCAAAGATAACCTGTTCTCTGAAAAGAGCGCTTCCGCGGGAGCTTTTACAGTCCTGTTTGTTCTCGGTTCTTTGGTGGGGATCATACTGCTGACCGTCTGGAAGGGCGATAAGATCGACAGCTCATACGCCAATGCCTATTCGGGCTGGTCCGATGTCGGAAGCTGGGCTGACAATGCGAAAGCTTTTGTCAAGCAGTGGTTTTCACTCATCGGCGTAAGCACGGACAAGCTTGAAACTCTCTTCAGCATAAAATCTCTTCCCGCCATCATTAACACCCTGGGAGGACTTGTCATTCTGGTTCTTCCCTTCGTTTTCCTTTTCTTCTACGGAAAAACCGAAAAGCGCGGTCTCAGAATACTGCTGTTGGCGCACTTAGTATCGACAGCCGCGGTTATGTTCGGCTTTATATGCGGAAAGCTCTCCGGAGCCAACTGGAGACTCACACCCGTTGTAGCTACCTCGGCCGCAGTAAGCTTTGCCGGAATGTCGGAGCTTATTTCCGACGGAATAAAAAAGCTTATGGCATCATCGGAGCGGGAAAAAGCCGATGATGGCTGCGCGGAGGACGGTGCCGAGACAGAGCTTCCCGCGGCCAGAGTATCCGCGAGAATCGGAATATGTCTGCTCGCGGTCACCATGCTTTTCCCGATAAACAGTTTCCTTGAAATAAAGAAAATGCCTGCCGATTACGGCAGAGACAATTACAATCATGCTCTCGCGGCATTTCTTGAGGACAAGGGACTCGAATACGGGTACGCAACGTTCTGGTACAGCCAGACGATTACCGCCATAACCGACTCCCGCGTAAAAGTCCGTGAAGTGCTTGCCGACAGAAACAAGGGTGTTTATTCCGATTATTACCAGTCCAGCCGAAGATGGTATGTAAACCAGCAATACGATAAATTCTTCATAATCCTGGCTTCACACGAATATGTCAACGTATCCGGAACCAAGTCATGGAAGGATATGTGCGAATATAAGATTGCGGAATATCCTTCTTACAATGAATACGGAGAAGACAACGGAGACGGCGTAGGAGGCTTTGTGATTACCGTTTTCTCGGTAAATGTTCTGGATCCAGACATTATGTACGAAAAATAACACGGTACACAATAGCGGTATTGTCCGTAAAACAGTAATTCTGCGGTTTTTGAAACAGACAAAAGCTGATCTTTTTAACAAACCTCATAAACGAGAAAACGGTGTAACTCCTGAAAAGGAGCTGCACCGTTTCTTTTAGTGTGTTAAACGTGTATTTTAATACTTTGCGGGGCGACTTGGAGGGGTTCTGTGATGGGATATTTTGAGGGGCTGAATCTTACGGCAGTCCCTTATTTTCTCAATATAAGAGGCATTTCGCCGTTCCACAGCCTTTCGGCATTTGATAACAGTTCCTCCGCTCTTTTTTTTAGGCCCGCGCCGTTTAGCACGGCAAATGCTTCGCCCAAATTAGGCACGCGGCTTTGAATTCCGTGAGCATCGGATCCGAGCAGATCCACCTCTCCGTGCTTAATAGCCTTCAGAGCCTTCTTGCGGGTCTTCGGATCGATTATATATTCCGCATTCATCTGAATGAGGCACGGAAACGACTTCAGCCACTTAATACTGTCACGCGAAGTCATGGATTCATATCTCTCAAGATGCGCAATGACGGGTAGGAAGCCTCTGTACGAATAAATCTCGCTGACATCGTGAAGTGCTCTTGAGCCCCAGTCATTCCACGGCATCTCAACAAGAATGCATCTTGTTCCTTCATAGCACAGCTCGTTCAGAGCCTGCTCATGCTGAATACCGATATGATAATACACCTCGGCCCCCGTTTTGATACCGGGCTTGTTCTCAAGGCTCAGGGCTCTTATGATTCCGGCGGCTTTTGCACGTTCCTCAAGAAAATGCTCTGCGGAGGCGGTTGGATAATAGTGAGGTGTTACGAATACACATGATACCCCGCCGTCTGATGACATTTTCAGCATAGCTGCGGAAGTCTCCGCATCGCGGCTTCCGTCATCGATGCCGGGAAGCATGTGTGAATGAACGTCGACAAGCATCATTCTTCAGCCTTCAGTCCTGCTTTGAGCCGGCACCGTCGACGTTTTCAGAAGTCTGATATTCACTGTATTTTCCGTACTTCCCGTATTTGCCGTATTTTCCGTACTTGCCGTATTTGCCTATGGAATCCTTATCGTCGTCAACCATAACGAAGCCGAGAATTTCCGTATTGGTAAACTTGAGCTTTTCAACGGCCTGTTTAACGAGAGTCTTGCCGGAGTATCCGCTCTTCACTACGAATACATATCCGTCAAGCGCACGGCTGACGTTCAGAGCATCGGAAACCTCGTTTACGGGCGGCAGATCGAGAATGATATAGTCAAGCATTCTTCCGAGAGAATTCAATACGCTTACGGTTCTGTCTTCGCCAAGAAGCTCTGAGGGATGTGCGGGGAGTCCTCCGCTTGTAATCACCATAAGATTAGGGTTGAGCTCCGACTTCTGGATAACGTTCTCGGTCTGTCCGGTGAGCAGCTCGGAGAAGCCCGGTGCCTTATTAAGTCCGAGTCTTTTCGCAACGGTCGGAAGTCTGAGGTCCGCATCGATAAGCAGAACCTTCGAGCCCTGAAGCGCAAGCGTATATGCGAGGTTAATTGCGCAGAGAGATTTTCCCTCCGAGCCGTTAGCGCTCGTAATACCTATGATTTTGCAGCCCTTTACCGAAGCAAGCGAAAAGCCTATGCTGGTTCTGAGCATCTTGTAAGCCTCGGCTGCCTGAAAGCTGAGATTCTCGCAGATATATTCGCGGTCTCTGAGATAATCGGAAGACGAGTCCACCGTCTGCTTCTTCTTGTTTTTTCCGAAGAGATCAAACTTTATCATGATAAGCGCCTCCCTGAGACTTCATATAAATGTTGGGAATAACCGCAAGTACAGGGATGCTGTAGTTTTCGGTAATGTATTTTTCGTCATGGATTTTGTCATCGATGAGATCGAAAACAATAACAAGAGCAGCCATAAGGAAGAATCCTATAGAGGCGCCGATGAGGACGCTCTTGGAAGCCGGCGGAGCGGATTTTACACCATCGGTGGGGTTGTCGACGGTTGCGACTCTGGCTCCTGAAACAACGGCAGCGATGGAATCCGGGAGAACGTGAATGATTCCCTCGGCAATGAGCTTGGAATCCTCGGGATTCGGCGACGTAACCGTAATCTTGAAGATTTCGGTATTGTCTACGCTTACCGCGCTTATCATCTTTTTGAGCTGTGCGGGAGTATAATCGACTCCGGTATAGTCAATGACCTTCTCAAGAGTGCTGTTGGTTTTCATTATTACGGAGTAGGTTGAAACAAGGCTCTTTGCGGCGGTGATTTCTCCTGATGACAGATATCCCGATGAAGAATCGCTCTTGTTGTTAACATACATCATGGCGGAGGACTGATAGCTGGGAGTTACGATAAACTTCGCATATACGAGGCCGATGATTGCGGCTGCAACAGCTACGATAATTATTATGGCGATATTCTTTATCACCACATTGAGCAGATGGAGAAGATCGATTTCCTTCTCCTGATTGAATTCTCTTTTTTCAGTCATGTCTTTTCACCTGTTTTCATTTGGCCGGGCAGGGGCAATAATCGGTATAGATAGCGCAGTGGTCGCTGGCAGTGCCGACCTTGGCGGTTCTGATAATATCGAAAGATACGAATCTTATTCCGTTCATTCCGAAGAAGTGATCTATGCTGAGTCCGGTTCCAGGAATACCGTTTGCATAGCTGTAGGATGTCTTATAACCGGATTTTATGATTTTTTCGGCGGTTTTCTCCGCATCGGCAAAGCCGGCAGCCTTCAGATTTGCATAGGGAACGGAATTTTCGTTGAAGTTGCAGTCGCCGTTTACGGTAAACGGAAGCTCTCCGTATTTTTCGTAAATCTTCTTCTGAACATCAAGTATCTGACGGACATTGTCGATTCTCCAGTTTGCCGCGATTTCGCTTCTCTGAGCATCGGTCATGTTTTCATAGCCCTTATAGGAGGCGCTGCATACCGCTCCGTGGAAGTTGACCATAGCAAAACGGCTTCCGGTATCGATTTCCTCAAATACGACCCAGGTCAGAGATTTCGTGTTGGTACCGGTATATCTGCCGTCGAGCCAGTCAACGCCGTATTCAACGACATTAAAGCGTCTGGTATCGTAAATAATGGGTGTATAGTTGTATGTCGAAGTTCCCGGATGCATCACGGAGACATGCTTCATGAAGCTGTACTGCTTTAAGAACTGATTAATAACATTGACGTGTATGCTCTTGTCCGACTCCTGGAGTGCCAGTATGTCAGGGCGGTATTCGTTTAATACCTCAAGGCAGTCGGCGGCAACTCCGACTCCGCAGCCGAGGTTCCAGGAAAGGAATCTGTACTTGGCTCCGTCGGCGAGAGGGAATCTGGAATCTTCGATTTCTCCGCTCATCATAAAATCGTTCGGAAATTCGATTTTCGACACGGTATCGCCTTCAAGATATGCCGCGATGAACTCGCGTACTGCGGTGCGGGTGGCAACATCGTTCTCTCCGGCAATTATGAGCTTGCTGTCAACGATTTTAACGACCCATTCGTTCTCGGACAGAGAATCGATTACGTCGACGGACTGCTTTCTGTTCGTGACGCCGACAAGAATCTCGACGGTGTCGTTGTCGATTATGTCATTTTTGCCGTAGCCCTTGACGAAGTCATCGGAAATCGTGTTCTTCCAGCCGTCGGGGCACTTGCTTTTCATGGCTTTATTAAGCTCGACGGAGACAGCGGTCACGATGGGATTGTCGTTCATGGATCTCACAATAAAGATGCTGTCTTTTCCGGAGGCGGCGTCACAGACAACAAAGCCCGAAGGAGCTTCCGGAGCCGTAGTCACATCGGCGGTTTCGGTAGTATCAGGCGCATCGGTTTTTTCCGCACATGCGGAAAAAACCGAGATAATTGCCGCAGCCAGCAGAAGCAGGCTGATAATTGTCTTGTTCTTTTTCATTGTTTTATCTCCTTGGAAGATAGAGAGCGTATTTATGGGGTGATCAGGCCGGTTTCGACGGGCTCCGGAGCATTTCCGCAGACTGAACACGGCCGTGTTTTTCCTGCGGCAAGCGCTTCGTCCAGAGTACCGTTTATCACCTCGCCCGAGGAATTAAGGCTGAAGCACGCTCTGCTTCTGTGATAAACCGAGCCGCCGGGCGTCCAGCAGAAGAGCTGCTCACCTTCGTCTCCGGTCAATGCGGGATATTTCTCCGTCTGCTCATCTCTTATCATTCCGGCTATTGATTCGAGTTGTTCCGGAGTAACGGTTTCTCCTGCGTAAAAATCATCATGCCCGAACCTTTCTCCGCAGCCCTGAAGAGCGGCAGAGGCAAGGCATATAATAATGCAAAGGAGTTTAACGGTCAGCTGTTTTCTTCTCAACCGTTTCACCTCAGAAATCTTTCGTACAGATCACGCCGAAGCCCCGAGTACTCGTATGCGCCCTTGAAATCGCCAGACTCTCTGCAGCATATCTCAAGGTCTCCCGACATGAAGTACATCACGGGAATCGGAATATCGCGGAAGGTGTCAGCCGTTACTCTGAGACTTGCCGCCGCTTCCGCAAACATGCCCTTGAGCATAAGAAGCCTTGCATATATGTGAGCCATAAAAATATCTCTGTCGGCGCTGTGCCTTCCGGCGTACTCATCGGCATACTGAAGCAGCGGATGCTTTTTTTCGGCTGTGATTCGATAGTAGAAGTAATAAAGCGTAAAGCTGTCGGCCAGCCCCGCAGGAGTGTCGCCTTCCGCAGGAAGGTCGTTGTCCAGCGAAGGGGATATATCCGAAAGGCAGGAGGAATAAGCCGCGCACACGGACGCATATCGCTTTTCCGAATCTCTT
Organism: Clostridia bacterium; assembly: GCA_024404665.1. Taxonomy (GTDB): domain Bacteria; phylum Bacillota; class Clostridia; order Oscillospirales; family CAG-272; genus CAG-390. The sequence continues at coordinate 17,746 of JAKSPQ010000014.1, read as the reverse complement.
GCGTATATATCGGCAAAAAGTCCTTCGGCTTTTCTCAGTTCACCGTGAGCAAATGCGTCCTTTGCTATCATAAAGTCGCAATCAAGAACCACGGCCTCCGTTATTTCACTGCGGCCTCCCACGCCCTTGCAGAGCTCTCTGCACAGGATGTAGTCTCCGTCCTTTCTTGCCTGCGATATCCTGTTCATTGCCTCCGCCGTTCCGAACGCAGCGCGTTCACGGTCGTCGGCCAGCAGATAAGCCGGTGATACCCTCAGTTTATCCGCAATATACTGAAGTGTCTGAAGCGACGGAACTGCGGTTCCGTGCTCTATCGCACTCAGCATGTTTCTTGTTATCTGATCTCCTGCGAGCTCCTTCTGAGTCATATTGCGGCTCTTCCTGAGCTCAAGAATGGTTTCGCCTAATGCCATCAATCATCCTTTTTTCTGAAAAAACAGTCCGCGCTTGCCGGTAGCTGCCTGCGGCTGGGTGCGCTGGGGTCTTCCTGCCGAAGAAACCGTTCTCTCGAGCACGGCTATTCTTGCCGCCAGTCCGGCCTTCTCCTCTTCGGCGCTCTTGAGTCTCATCTGAAGTATCGAGTTTTCGGCCGATACCTTTCCGAGCTCGTCCTCGAGCCTTCCGAGTCTCGCGCCGATTCCGACAGCCTCTCCCGTATTTTCGGGAGCCGATGCCCGTGCCGCGGCCTCCTCCTTAAGTCCGGTGTTTTCCGATTTAAGATAGGAATTCTCTTTGCCGAGCTCCGATACCGCCGACTCAAGCGTTGCTATCCTTGCGGCGCTGCTTTCCTTTTCCGAACGGAGCTCTGCTTTTATTTTTTCGAGTTCTCCCGAAGTCAGCTCCAGACGGTCTCCGGCCGCCGACAGCTCGATGACGAGCTCGTCCGCCTTTCTCCCGGCGGCGCCTGCCGCTTCTCTGAAGCTCCTGACCGAGGCCTCGAGCTTTTCGGCTCTGCGCTCCGACCCTTCAAGATTTTTTTCTGTTTCCTTAAGCCTGTTCTCCGCTTCGTCGGCTCTTTCCTTTTCGGCTCCGAGCTTTGACTGAAGCATTGCGCTCTTGGCCTTCTCCATTGTAAGCTGACTTTCGAGGCGCGCAATCTCGGCCTCGAATCCGGCCCTGCGGTCGGAATAGCTGAGATCGGCTTCGGCTATATATCTGTTTACGGTTTTTTTATCGTATCCGAAGAGCTGGCTTCCGAATCCCGAGCCGGAGTTGTATTTATCTTTTCCCATACCTGGCATTCCTCCCTGCGCAATTATAGTATATTATATATTATTATTTATAATTTGTCAAGAAATAAATGATTTTTCGACAAACTCGGAGGCTTGCGGAATGAATTACGCCCCTTTCGGTTATTTCGGATTCTTTTTTTACGGTTTGTTTTTCAAAAATATTGTATAATCCTCCGAAATGTAGTATAATATACTAAACTGTGCGGATTTTGCCGCGCACGGTTTATTTTCTGAATTGCGGGAGAAAATACTATGGAACAGCTTGTAAAACAAATCGAAAAGGAAGCGGTGCTTCTTCCCGGAGGCGTCGTAATCGTATCCGGATTTCTGAATCACAGAATGGACATCGGTCTCATCGACAGTATAGGAAAGGAATTCCATCGCCTGTTCGAAGACACCCGTCCGACACTTATACTGACCGTTGAAGCCTCCGGCATAGGAATCGCATGTCTTGCCGCGAGATACTTCGGCATCGACGTTCTCTTTGCCAAAAAAGCACAGTCCAAAAACCTCTCTTACGATACATATTCATCTATGGTAAGATCGTTTACCAAGGGCACCGTATTCGAGGTCAAGGTCGACAAGAAGCTCATCTCAAAAAACGACAGAGTGCTCATCATCGATGATTTCCTTGCCGACGGCGAAGCTCTCTCCGGCCTCATCGACATATGCTCCAAAGCAGGAGCCGAGGTTGTCGGAGCCGGTATATGCATCGAAAAGGGCTTCCAGCCCGGCGGAAAGAAAATCCGCTCCATGGGCATAAATCTTCACTCTCTTGCGATAGCGGATCTTAACGAAGACGGCACTCTTCACATTCACAGCGAAGAAGATGAGTGAAAAAAAGGGGCTCGACCGACTCGTTCTGAAGTCTCTCGCCTGCTTTCTCATGCTTCTCGACCATATAGGCTATAAGTTCTGGGCTCACGGAGCCGTATTCCTGTATTTCAGAATGGCGGGAAGAGCCGCATTTCCGATTTTCGCCTTCATGCTTGCGGAAGGCGCTTCAAAGTCGAAAAACAAACCCCGGTATCTTCTGCGTCTGCTTCTGTTCGGTCTTATAACTGAGCCGTTTTTTGACAGATGCTTTTATAAGACCTGGTTCCACGCCGGCAGCCTTAACGTAATGTTCACTCTTGCGCTGGGACTTATTGCCATTTTCTCCTTCAGGCTAATAAAAAAAGAAGCCGGAGGGAAAACAGGTTCGGCTTCTTTTTTCATTACGCTTGCGGCACTCATTTGCCCCGTTATGGCGGCGATTGCAGCCGAGCTTCTCGGTACCGATTACGGAATGTACGGTGTTGCGCTCATGTTCCTTTACGGAATAACGGACCGCTCGTCCGCCGGCGGAAAGGCTCTGACCGTTGCCGTAACATTCGGCTTCGGAGCTCGTTTCCTGCTGCTGTACGAGTTAAAGAACCTATTGGCCATTCTGTCTCTCACGGCCGCGCCGGAGCCTCCGGCGCAGTGGCTGCTGCAGCAGATCTATGCCGCGGCGGCGCTTATTCCGCTCCTGCTTTACAACGGAAGCAGAGGCCCCGAAATCAGAAGCCGCGCGGGAAAAGCAGCCGTCAAGTACGGTTTTTACGCATTCTACCCCGTTCACCTTCTGATTCTTATTCTGATTTCGGGCTGAAAGTCACTGTTTCCGCAGTACGGAAACAACAGAGCTCCGGGGGAACGGGCTTATTCCTTTTCAAAGCTTATAAAAATCAGTTCCCTGCGGTTTCCGAATCTGGGAGCAGGTCCGTTATTGGCAAGTCCCCGGCTGACAATCATCTTTCCGTCGTGAAAGCCCTGAGCGTATTTCGGGAAAAACGCCTGATCGGGGGCAAAAAAGGGATGTCCGAAAATTCTCCATTGCCCGCCGTGGGCATGGCCCGAAAGAATGAGACTTATATCAAGGTCGGAAAGATATCTCGGATAGTATTCCGGATGATGTGAAAGCAGAAGCTTATATCCGTCAAGAGCCGCGAATTCCTTCGCAAATCCGATGTTCGGAGGCGGAGTTTTCCTGAAATGTCCCTGTCTGAGTCTGCCGGGCTCACCGACATATCCGGATGTAAGCCCTCCGATTTTTATCCCGTTGTATTCGGTATATGCGTCCTCCAGGAGAACTGCGCCCGTCTGTTCGGCCGCTTCTCTTACGAAATCGGCGCTCATTCTCTCGTGATTTCCGAGAGACATAAACACGGGGGCTCTTTTTGTAAGCTCTCCGAGCAGTTCAAGCGCACAGGCAGGACTTTCGTTGTGTCTGTCGGTAATATCTCCGGGTATCAGAAAGATATCCGGATTTCTTTTATCGGACTCACCGAGCCATACAGACGGGTCCTCGCCGTGAGTGTCAGAAACGAAGGCTGCAAGGAACGGCCTGTCCACGGGAGCCTTCAGCCTGTATTCGGTGATATCAAGCTTCTGCTTCATCGTCCTATCTCCATTCCGAGACGTTCCGAAATGTATGCGGCAGCCGCCGGTGCCAGCAGCCCTGAAGGAACGGTTCCCTTTTCAAGTTTTTTTCTTACTGCCGTAGAGCTTATTCTTTTGCTTCCCGGTCTGGAAGGAAGAAAAACGGTTTCACACTTTTCGGGTCTCTGATAATTATAATCCGACTGAAACAGCTCATATGAAAAATCCTTTTGGTTTCTCACTCCCTTTACAAGAGCGGACGCGCCGGTTTTCTCATAAAGCTCGGCGGTAAGCCCGTCGGATGCCTCAACGGTCACGTTTTCAAGTCCCGAGCATGTCAGCTTTGCTATTTCCACACGTGCTTTGCGAGAGAACAGGTATTTCTTTTCCGGATTATTCATAACAGCAATAATCACCCTGTCAAAAAGAAGAAGCGCTCTTTCGGCAAGCTCTCTGTGGCCTACCGTCATAGGGTCAAAGCTTCCCGGAATAATACAGATTTTTTCTTTGCTTTCTTTATCCGTCATTGTCTCTGTTATCCTTCAATTTGTTTTTTCGGACTTAAATATGTAAAGTATGCGATACCGTATTTGCTCTGCTTTGATATGTCGAAAAGCGATGCGAGAAGCTCGTCGTTTCCGAAAACGTCATCGGGCGATGCCGCCTCGCACACTATAACGGCGCTGTCTGAAAGCATGCCCGAGTCATACAGACGGCGCAATGTGTCGGGAATAAGTCCGAGCGCATACGGAGGATCGATGAAGACGATATCATAGCCGCCCTCGGGCTGTTTTCTTCCCCTTCTGTCCGAAAGCCATTCGCATACATCGGACAGTACTACGGTCAGCCCGTCCGCGAGTCTCGTATCGACGGCGTTCTTTTTTATCACACGGACCGCATCGGCGGATGAGTCGACGGCCGTGGCGGAGCGGGCACCCCGTGACAGAGCCTCCAGCGCCAGCTGTCCCGAGCCCGAGTAAAGGTCGAGCACGTTCCTGTCGGCAAGCGAAAACTGAAGCACGGAAAACACCGCCTCCTTGGCTCTCGCTGCGGTGGGCCTTGTGGCATTTCCTTCAAGAGTAAGCAGATTTTTTCCTCTTGCTTTCCCGGTTATTATCCTCATATGTCAATCCTCTCTTTCGTCCGCTCCGGAATGGTAAGCCCTGAAAATGTTCTCGGCATCCTTCCCGGAAATTCCCTTAACTGCGGCAAGCTCGCTTATTCCCGCCTGCTTTACGCCTGAAAGGCCGTCAAAGGCCTTAAGCAGAGCCGCGGCCTTTGCTTCGCCTATTCCCTTGATTTTTTCAAGCGACGAGTGTCTTACGGTTTTGCGCTTTGCGGCCGTCATCCTGGATACGGTGTACCTGTGAATCTCCTCCTGAATTCTGTATATGAAGACGAAGAGATCCCTCTCGGCGGCGATATCGCACTCACCTTCCGCAGTAACGAGCGCCCTCGTCCTGTGCTCACCGTCCTTGACCATTCCGGCTGCCGGAATATCAAGGCCCAGCGAATCCAGCACCTCCAGAGCAACCTCGAGATGCTGTCGGCCGCCGTCGATAAGCAGAAGGTCCGGGACCGAGCGGAAGGATGAATCCGCTACGGCTTCATCCTCTGCAGGAAGAAGCTTTGAAAGTCTTCTCGTCAGAGCCTCGCGCATGGCTCCGTAGTCATCCGTTCCCTCAATGCTTTTTATTCCGAAATATCTGTAATCGCTTTTTTTGAAGCTGCCGCCCTCCGTTACAATCATTCCCGCAGTGATATGCTCGCTGCCGATATTTGATATATCGTATGCCTCGATTCTGTCCGGGACCACTTCGAGTCCAAGCACCGAGGCAAGCTTTACCGCAAGCAGATCGCTCTTTTCGGCGCTGTTGGCCTCACGCTCAGCCGCGAGGCGGGCGTTTTCCGCAGCCATTTCGCAGAGCTTTTTCTTTTCTCCCTTTTTAGGCACGGAAACCGGATGCCTGTGACCGGATATCGAAAGAAGGTAGTCTGATATGAGCGAAGCGTCATTTTCCGAAAAACCTCCGCCCAAAAGCAGCTCAGGCGGCAGGTCCTCCGAGGAGCGATAGTGCTCGGCAAGAAGACATACCGCAGCGGAGGTTATGTCCGGAACCGTCCGGTCGATGATGTAGTCGATCTTGTCGGTCAGCGCGCCTCCCCTGATTCTCAGTACAGACAGAGCGCACAGCTCTCCGTCGATGCTGACAGCTGCTGCGTCTCTGGATACAGAGGGGTCTGCCGCCGCCTTCTGGCGGTCGGACAGCTTCTCCAGAGCGGCTATGGTGTCTCTGCATACCGCGGCTGACTCGAAGCGTTCCGCCTCGGCATACTCTGTCATCTTCTCTTCAAGAAGACGGCGTACTCCGGAGACTCCGCCCTTCAGGAGTTCTGATACCCCTGCGATTTTCAGCGCATATTCTTCCTTTGAGACTTTTCCGGTGCATACTCCGCAGCATCTTCCCATTCCGTAATAGATGCACGGGCGGATTTTTCCGATTTCCTCCGGGAACCTGTGCCTGCAGGTGGGAAGGCCGAAGGTACGCGTCAGAAGATTGATAATCGAATAGACAGCTCCGGTTCCGGAAAAAGGTCCGAAATACCTTCCTCCGTCGCTTTTTCTGTTCCTCGTCATTATCGGCACGGGATAATCTCCGGCTGTAAGCTTTATGTAGGGGTAGGATTTCGCATCCTTGAGCTTTATGTTATATTTGGGAGTGTGCTTTTTTATTAAGTTATTTTCAAGTGTCAGGGCCTCGATTTCGCTCTCGCAGACGATGCACTCGAAATAATCCACGCACGAAACCATCTTCTCGGTCTTGGGGTTCTTTTCGGTGTCTCTGAAATATTGCGATACTCTGTCCTTGAGGTGAAGCGCCTTGCCGACATATATGATTTTTCCCTCTCTGTCGTGCATTATATACACGCCGGGAGAATAAGGCAGCTCGTTTGCAGCTACGAGGAGCTGCTTCTTTTTTTCGTCCTTCTGCACCGTATTTGCCATTGGCTTTTCCTTCGAAAAATATATACAGACAAAAAGGACCGTTAAAAATCCAGCGTTTTTAACGGTCCCTTTCGGACTCCCCGGCAGTCATGCGGGAAATCCTCTCGTACATCAGTTTTTATTAAATTTGCCGAATCAGTCGGCGAGACCGCTGGTTACAAGGGTTTCGAGCCCGTCAAGAGCAGCTTCCTCGTCATCTCCGTCCGCGACGATGGTCACGGTCATTCCCTGGGCTATGCCGATGGAGAGTACGCCGAGAAGGCTCTTTGCATTTACCTTTCTCTCATCCTTCACTACCCAGATAGAGCTCTTAAAGGAGTTGGCCTTCTGGATAAAGAAGGTAGCGGGTCTTGCGTGGAGACCGCCTGCATTAACTATGGTAATATCACGCTGTGTCATTTGTTTCAGCCATTCCTTTCTTTTTGACCGCAAAGCGATTCGGCCAGCGGTATGTTCAACGTCGAATAATATACAATTATATACTATAATCGCTAAAAAATCAATATTTTTTTTATTAAGCGGCCTGTTTTTTTAAAAAAACATTAATTTATTAAACAAAAATCGGAAATGATTACTTATTCAGGGCCGAACGCCGCTTCCCTGATTCAATCCTGCTGCATAACCGAAATAACAACGGCATCAAATATCGAATAACCGGAAAGCACCGACAGCGAGCTTCCTGCTGCCATGCGGGCTCCGTTTGACAGATATCGGCCGTTCTCCGCGATTTTCAGGTCGCACGACACGGTAACAGTAATATCGGAGACGGTTCCTGCGGGATAGTAAACCGCTTCTCCGGATGCGGAATAGCCGAGAACCGATTGCTTCTCCTCGAAGGATATCAGCTTTCCGAATACGGTTCCGTCCTCGTTATACAAAACCGCGTCAGAGCCGAGCTTTGCGCATTCCGCCACCGACGACGGAATGTTCGAAACGGATAGCACGACATTGCAGCTCTTTCTTGTTTCGGTAAGTCTGTCGACCGGAATAAACCTGATAACTAGCGCCAAAACGATGACGACAACAGCAGCGATGACGCAGAAATCGACCGCGTTGAATTTCAGAGCGTTCTTCTCTTTCTTTTTATTGATTTTGTTTTCGTTATTCATTTTCACGGAACCTCCTTCATTCGCCGACGGTTCTCACCGAAACGATAACGGCATCGCCGACAAGCTTCGGGAGGATAATTCCGCAGCGGCTGCCGGCAGCTATGCGCACGCCGTCGGAAACGAGTCCGGAGCCTGTATCGACGACCTCGGCCCTGACTGTTATTACGATGTCGACAAGAGACGGATCCTCATCGGCATAGGCTTCGCCGTCTCTGACCGAATAAATGAGCGACGGAGAAGCGGATGTCGACACGACCGTTCCCATGCTTCCGCCCTTTTCGGCCGTTATTCCGTCGCCGGCAGAAATCGCTGAAAGATAGCCCTTATTCTGTTTTTCAAGCAGAAGATCGTATTCGACGGTTATTCCGGTTCCTCCGGCGAGCCTTGAAATCAGTCCGGGATAATATGCATATACAGCCATTCCGACTGCGGCTGCCACCATCAATATTATAAGAATGTCAAGAATGCCGAAGCGTTTTTTCTTTGTTTTTCCGTTGCCGTTTTTCACGGGGGCCCTGAATCCTATTTCGGAATCCAGTACGTTTCTTCCCTCCGCGGGAGACATATTTTCTTTTTTATCCATCGATTAATCCTTTCGGTCGGTATTTTTCAGTATCCTCCGAGCTCGGAGCGCTCGGCGCTTTTCCGACAGCAGTCGGCCGCGGCGGAAGCCAGGCCCGCCAGGCAGCAGAAAATGAAAAACACACGGTAATTGTAAAGCGTATAGTCAAAGAAGCCGGAAACGGAAATGCTTATTGCTCCCGACAGGAAGGCAGCGCATAACCGCACAGAAGTCACATCGCCGGCTCTGCGGCCCTCTCTCGACAGGGACACGGCCTTGACTGAAAGAAGTATGCCGGCGGCAGCGAAGAACAGAAGTCCTCCGATACCCGTCTGAATGAGGAGCTGCAGCCAAAGGCTGTGCGAATGGGGGGCTGCAGCCGTTCCGGGGTCCGCGTAGAACACAAACAGCTCGCGGAATACGATATCTCCGGCGCCTGCTCCCGTAAAGAAGTAGTGCTTTGCAAGCTTTGCGGCACCGTTCCAGACATGAATCCTGTAGGCATTCGCACTGTCGTAGAACGAAATGAAATTGCCGAGTCTCGCACCCAGGCTGTCAGGAAAAACAAATGACAGAGCGGCAACCGGCGCCGCGGCAACCGGCACCGCAAGAAGCCCGCGCGGGCTTTCAAAAAGAAGAAACACGATAAAGCCGGCGGCCATTCCGAGCCATCCGCTTCTCGAAAACGTAAGAACGGAGCATACGGCTATGGACGCACAGGATATGATGCCCGCAAATTTCAGCTTTCCGCGGCCTTCGGTCACAAACATCAGCGATGAAGGAAAAGCCATGGAAAGATATACGGCGAGCATATTAGGATTACCGAAGAGAGATACCGCTCTTCCCGCTATCCCCGGGAACAGCCCTGAGTCAAGCCAATCGAGAGGCGCTCCTCCCGAAACGAACTGCGCAATGCCGATGAATGCCGCGGCAGTCGCGGATACAGACAGGGCAGCCGCAGCGCCGAAGAGCGAATCGCGGCTTCTGACAAGATTCGAGCAGAGGAAAAAACCGAGCATCAGCGCCGTCTCCAGCATTGCGGTTCTGAAGGAAAAATCCTTTCCTCCGGTAAATCCGGAGAGAAGCACGGCGAGGCCGAGAAACAGCACCGGTATGTCGGAAAGGCCGAGATAGAGGCTTCTTCTGCCTCTCAGAAGCTTTGCGAGCCAGCCGACTACAACAGCAGTCAGCATGATGCCGAGCAAGAGCGACGGTCTCTCAAAAAGGCTCAGGAAAGGTGTGGCGAAAATGAGAAACTTAACTCCGATTTCAGGATAGTCGGTGAGCAGTGACAGAACAATCAAAAGGAAATTTATTCCGATTACCCTGTCAGGCGACGAAAACCACGACATTCCTCCGATAATCAGTCCGAAAAGCACCGCAAACGGGACAGCGCCTCCGCTTAATGCGGGACGCCCGAGCTTCTCCGGAAGGATTCCGGCCCTTTCTGTCAGCAAAGGCCTGAAGAAGCGGCTGCGCGATAGCAGCTCGGACAGTGATTTTTCCGTAAAAAACATCGGAAAAGTAATGAAAACAGCCGAATACACGGCAAGAGATACCGATATGAACTCCGACGGAACAAAGCTGCCCGCAAGATAGCATTTAATGATTTCCAGAGATGACGACAGTATTGCGAATGCCAGGAAGAATGCGGGATAAGCCTTGGCGGGCAGCTCCGAAAGCAGTCTCAGAAAGGAGGCTCTCATGTTCACAATAAGCGAGGATTCAATGGCGGATGCCGCCTTCAGCCTCAGCCTCAGCCTGCCGTTTTTTCCGGCGGCAAGCTTTCGGTACAGGAAAGAGTTTTCCAAAGCGCGCTGCATTTTTCCGTAGCTGCCGAGGAATCCGGATACCATGCCTTTTCCGAAGCTCTCCCCTATTCTGTCGCAAATCGCTCCGGCTATTCCGCCCCTGGCGGCGCGTCCGGATTTTTGCTTCATTGCTTACGGCCTCCTTTCTTCTTTTTCTCCGGCTTTCCGTCGGGATAAAATCTGTTGTACAGATCAGGGCGTCTCTCGAGAGTCAGCTTTTCGGCCTGTTCGAGACGCCATTCGTCGATTTTTGCGTGATTGCCCGAAATGAGCACTTCCGGAACGGTCATTCCCCTGAATTCGAACGGACGGGTATACTGAGGATATTCCAGCAGGCCTCCCGCAATGCTCTCGCTCTGATAGCATTCGGGAGCGGAAAGGACGCCGTCGACGGTTCTTGCGACGGAATCCACGAGAATGCAGGCGGGAAGCTCCCCTCCCGTAAGAACGTAATCGCCGACCGAGATTTCCTCGTCGACACAGAGATCCAGAGCCCTCTGGTCGATGCCCTCGTAATGGCCGCAGAGTATTATAAGCCTGTCGTATTTTTCGGCAAGCGATGCCGCATATTCCTGTGTGAGTATTCTGCCCTTAGGGGACATGTATATGACTCGCGAAGACTTGTCGGGAGCCTTTGCTTTTACGTCCTCAACCGCGGCGGTTACGGGGGGAGCTGCCATAAGCATGCCCATTCCGCCTCCGTACGGCGTATCGTCGACCCTTCTGTTCTTATCCTCGCTGTAATCGCGGATATTGTATGCGTTAACCTCTATGGCTCCGCTCTTTCTGGCCCTGCCTATTATGCTTTCGGACAGAATTCGGTCCACGTATTCCGGAAAGAGAGTCAGAATATCAAATCTCATCAGTCGAACATCCCTTCGATCGGGGAAACGTAAACCGCTTCACCGGGCTCTACCCTGTCCACATATTCCGGAACCGCCGGCATCATTCGCTCGCCGGACGGCGTCGCTACCGTGTAGATGTCGGAAGCGCCGGCGTTGAACACCTCGGATATTTCTCCGTATTTTACTCCAGTAGAGCTGTCGATTACGGGCAGCCCTATGAGATCGACGATGAAATACGAGCCTTCGTCGAGCGGAATGTCATCCCTGTCGGCAAAAACCACCGTTCCCTTGAGAGCCTCTGCCGCCTCCACGGTATCGACGCCCTCTATTTTCGAAAGGACGAAGCGCTTCTGAACGGAGTTTTTAAGGATTTTTCTTTCCTCAAATCCGCTGCCGCTTCTGAAATAAAGCCTGCGGAGCTCCGCAAAATCCTGCGGCGTATCCGTCCACGGGTCGATTTTCACCGTGCCGGCTATGCCGTGCGTATTGATGATCTGTCCGCATTCAAGGTATTTTTCTTCATTCTTTTCGGGTCTGGTCTTTATATCGCTCATAACTTTAACTCCGTAATTATTTCCGTTTCCGGCTTTTTTTAACCGGGAACCGCCGGTTTTTTCGGGTCGGCGCCACTTATACAAATATATTATATCACACACTCGGACTTTTTGCAACAAGGATATTCCGCCGTTTTTGAATTTAAAATAAAATATATCTTGAATATTTTGCGGATTTAGTGTATAATATAATAAAATATTATAATGTGATAAGTTTGCCGTCCCGGCGCTTATCGAAAGAAAGGTATAAAACCATGCACAACCTCAGCATTCTCCTCACCGCCGATGCCCCTACCGGGTTCGCCGGCTTCGTTGCAAAATACGGCGGACTGATTATGATCGTCCTTATGTGCGTTCTGCTCTATTTCATTATGATCCGTCCCCAGCGCAAGCAGGAGAAGGAAACACAGCAGATGCGCAACAACCTCGCCATCGGCGATGAAATCATCACCATCGGCGGCATTGTCGGAATCATCATTTCCCTCAGCGGCGAAGACACCGTAACCATCGTATCCTCACGCGACCGCACCCGCATCCAGATTCTCCGTTCCGCCATCTCCAAGGTTCAGGTTCCGGCTAACCCCGCTCCCGAGGCCAAGGAAAAGGAACCCGCTGAAAAGAAATAATCCAAGTACAGTATTCTCAAGGCGAAAAAATCCCCGGATACAGCCTTTTTATTCGGAAATTTCAACAAGTTTTGCGCCCTCTAATTGTGCAATGTTCCAAACATTTCCCGAGCGCAAAACTGCGGTTGAAATTTTCGTAAAATAATGGTATAATATATCTTATTAAAACATAACTTTGCGTCACAACACAAAGCAAGGAGGAACCCTTCCATCATGACTAAGCGAATCACTGCCTTTATTTTGGCAACCGTATGCCTGCTCTGCTGCCTTTCCGGCTGCCACGACAGGAAGATCGACGGCGAAGACGTAAAAGGCGCCGAAATCCCGATTTATCTTTGCGATCAGGTTTATGAGCTCGATCCCGCTCTCTGCCTCGTAAATGACTCTGCATATCAGATCTGCAGCCTTATCTACGACACTCTTTTCACGCTCGACGCGAACGGAAAGATTCAGAAATCCATCGTCAAGAGCTATGAGATAAAGAAGGACGAGAAAAACAAGGAATACAGCATGCTTATCACGCTGAAGCCCGACAACTACTGGTCCGACGGCACTCCGCTTTCCGCCGAGGACGTTGTATTTGCCTGGAAGAGAATTCTCGATCCCGCATTCAGCAGCGATGCCTGCGCTCTCCTCTATGACATTCTCAATGCCCGCGAAGCAAAGCAGGGCGACTGCTCCATCGATGACGTCGGTATCTACGCCGTTGACCAGCTGGTTCTCCAGGTAACCTTCGTAGGCGATATCGACTACAACGCATTCCTTCTCAACCTCTGCTCCGTTGCTCTCGCTCCTCTCCGCGAAAGAGTTGTAGAGAAAAACGGCGACTGGGCCAAGAAGCCTGCCACCACCGTAAACTCCGGCCCCTTCATGATCCGCCGAGTCAACTACGGCTTTGATACCTCGAACTACATTGATTCTTCCTTCGCTCAGCTTGTTCTCGAGCGCAACCCCTTCTACAGAAGAGCAAAGGATGCGAAATATCTCGATACCAGCGTATCTCCCTACCGTCTCATCATAGACTTCTCCCTCACCGGAGAAGAGCTCCTCTCCGCTTACGCTTCCGGCGAGATTTTCTACGTTGGCGAGATTCCGCTTGATTCCCGCGGCAACTACAAGGATACCGCCGACATCAACGCCACTCTCTCCGCACACACCTACTATCTCAACGAAAACGCCGACATCAAGAAGGCTGACGGCACAACCGAAAAGCTCTTTGCCAACAAGAATGTTAGACTTGCCCTCTCCGCCGCCATCGACCGTCAGGCCATCGCCGACAAGGTCGTGTTCGCAAAGCCCGCCACCGGCTTCGTAACCGGCAAGGCCTTTGAAAACGGAAACAGCAAGACCCTCTTCAGAACCGTCGGCGGCGACCTCTTCTCCGCTGCGGCCGATTCCTCCGCCGCCAAGTCCTATATCGCGGCCTCCGGAATCAATCCCGCCGATTACACCTTCGCAATCAGCGTTCCCGCTTATGACAAGGTTCATATCGCAATTGCCGAAATGGTCTGCGCCGCCTGGTGCGACCTCGGCTTCAACGTAACGGTTTCCCCCGTAAACCTCAGCGTCAACGACGAAAAGCTCGCCGGTGAAGACGTAAAGGATATCTTCGACGATATCTTTGTCGAGAAGTTCTACGCCAACGGCTTTGCGGTCTGCGCCATCGACGCCATCGCTCCCACTGCCGATGCGTTCTCTGTTCTCGCTCCCTTCGCAACCGAATTCTCCGGACAGGGTCAGGAGCTCACCTCCGCCGAATATGTTGTCCTTCCTCACAGAACCGGATTTGCAAGCGATGCTTACAATGAGCTCATCGAAAAGGCATACAAGGCAGTCGGTGCGGAACGCGCCGCCCTCCTCCACGATGCCGAAAAGCTTCTCGCAGAAGAAATGCCCGTAATCCCCGTAATCTTCAACCAGACAGCCACCCTCACTTCCGCTGATCTCAAGAATGTGAAAACCGATTATTTCGGATTCAACAGCTTTACCAAGGTATCTCTCAAGAACTGGATCGACTACATCGAAACCGTTGCTCCCTCCGACGCCGAAGAAGCTGCGAAATAATTATTTACAATCAGGGAGCTTAGCCTATTAAACTCCCGATGAGCAAAATGCGCGGAAACAACACCGCGCATTTTGCGTATATGCGTGTCATTCTCCCCGAATTCAAAACCAAAATAATAATAAAGGAAGAAGAAAATGAAAAAAAACGTTAAGCTCACAGCCGGTCTGCTTGCTCTTCTTTTGTTTGCGACAGCCTTCATTTCCTGCGCAAACACCAATCCGGGCAAAGAAGATCAAACTACTCCGGCTCCGATTGTTGACACTACAACCCCGACCGAAACGGACAACAAGTACGATGACAAAGGCTACATTCGTGACAATCTTCCCTCCGACCTCAACTTCGGCAAGGAATTAACCATCCTCAGATGGTCCGACGTTGAACACGAGGAATTTGTTGCAGAAGAGCAGACCGGCGATATCGTTCTCGACTCCATTTACACCCGTAACCTCCGCGTCGAGGAAAGACTCGGCATCACCATGAAATGGGAAGGCATCAAGGGCAACTCCGATAATACCTCCGCCTGGAATACTCATCTTTCCAACATGGTTTCCTCCGGCTCCGATGAATACGACATCATAGCCGGCTATTCCCTTTCCGTAACCCTCAACGCCGCCAGCGGTTTCTTAACCGACATGCTCAACACCGATGTCTGCCCATACGCCGATTTCAACCAGCCCTGGTGGTCTCAGCTCCTTGTAGAACAGGCAACCATTAAAGACAAACTTTACTTTGCTTCCGGCGACATCTCGAGAAACGCTCTCGAAATGATGTATGTCTGCTTTGTAAACACCGACCTGCTTGACAGCCACAACCTTGAAAATCCGCAGAATCTCGTTGAATCCGGCAAATGGACCTTCGCAAAGTTCACCGAAATGTGCAAGGGCATATACGAAGGACAGGGCACCAAGGATTTCAACACCGATACCTTCGGCTATATGAGCTCCGGTATTCACAATGATCCCTGGTTCTATGCCAGCGGCACGCTTCTCTGCGAAAAGGATGCCGACGGCAACATCGTTCCCTCCGAAACTCTCGGCGGTGAAAGAATTCTCTCCACCATCGACATGCTCCAGACCCTCTTCAAATCCGAAGACGGTATTTACACCGAAAATGTCAATCACCAGAACGCCTTCAGAGACGGACGTCTTCTCTTCTGCACCGACCGTGCAAGATGCTCACATAAGGTATTTGCCGCCAACGGCGACTGCCACTATGTTGTAGTTCCCTGCCCGAAGTACGATGAGGATATGGATAATTACATCACCGTTCTCGGCAATCCCTTCACTCTTTACGCAATCTTTGCAAACTCCTCCGAAAAGAAGATTGCCTCCGCCTTCATCGAGTGCATGGCTTCCGAGGGCTACAGAAACGTAACGCCCGCCGTTTTCGAAATTTCCCTTAAGACCAAGTACATCAACGATCCCACCTCTGCCAAGATGTACGACATTATCAGAGAGAACATCACCTATGATCTGGGCCGTCTGTTCTCCAGCTCCCTTGCCGGCCAGGGCGATTTCAGAAACACTCTCAAGAATAATTCCTCCTGGACCATTACCGTCAAGACACTCTCTAAGAAGCTCACCTCCACGTGCAAGACTCTTATGAAGAGCTTTGAGGACTGAGTAATAAGCCAAAGCCCCCGGTATTCATGCCGGATAATCAATCCGACGCGGATGTTGAAAAAGTTTCTGACTTTTTCAACATCCGCGTTTTTGCACGGCATTTTATTTTTCTTTTATTTTTTCTTCGAGAATCCGCATCGAGGGGCCTTCTTAATAAAAAAACAGTGGACAAAAATCATTATTTGTAGTATAATATAATGTAATTTTATATATTATTAAATAAGAGGATAAAGAATAACCATGGAAGAAAAAATTATTGCCGGCAATTTCATTCACGACGTGATCGACGCCGATCTTGCCGAAAATCCGAACCTCAAAATACACACGCGATTTCCGCCCGAACCCAACGGCTATCTTCATATCGGTTCAGCCAAGGCCATACGCATAAACACACAGACTGCCCGCAAATACGGCGGACTGTTCAATCTGAGATACGATGACACCAACCCCGTAAAGGAAGACGACGAATACGTAAAGTCAATTTACGAGGATCTCCGCTGGCTCGGCTGCGAGCCCAACGGCGGCGTCTTTTACGGCTCCGACTATTTTGACAAATGCTATGAGTTTGCCGTAGGACTCATCAAGCAGGGCAAGGCATATGTGGACGACCTCTCCGCCGAGGAAATGAAGGCATACAGAGGAACTCTTACAGAGCCCGGAAAGGAATCACCGTTCAGAAATCGCAGCATCGAAGAAAACCTCGATCTCTTTGAAAGAATGAAGAACGGCGAATTTGCAGACGGAACCCACACGCTCCGCGCAAAGATCGACATGACAAGTCCGAATATGAACCTTCGCGATCCCGCCATTTACCGCATAGTCCATACGTCGCATCACAGACAGGGAGACAAGTGGTGCATCTACCCGCTTTACGACTACGCTCATCCGATTCAGGACGCTCTCGAGGGAATAACCCACTCTCTCTGTTCTCTCGAATTCGAGAACCACCGTCCGCTTTACGAATGGGTTGTAGACAATATAGGCTTTGATCCCAAGCCCAAGCAGCGCGAATTTGCCAGACTCAACGTAACCCATACGGTAATGAGCAAGCGCTATCTCCGTCAGCTCGTCGAAACCGGCCTCGTTGACGGCTGGGACGATCCCCGTATGCCCACCCTCTGCGGTCTGCGCAGAAGAGGCTACACGCCCGAATCCATCTTCGATTTCGTCGACAGAGCCGGTGTCGCAAAGGCCTACAGTGTTGTCGATATCGAGCTTCTTGAGCATTGCATAAGAGAAGAGCTAAACTCCACGGCTCCAAGAAGAATCGCGGTAATGAATCCCGTAAAGCTTATCGTCGACAATTACCCCGAGACCAAGACCGAGTGGTTCGAGCTTCCGAACAATCCCCAGGACCCCGATGCCGGAACGAGAAAGCTTCCCTTCACCCGCGAGCTCATTATCGATGCCGACGATTTCGCCGAGGTTCCGCCCCCGAAGTTCTTCAGACTCAAGCCCGAAGGCGAAGTCAGACTCATGGGAGCATATATCGTTAAGTTCGCCTCTCTCGAAAAGAATGCTGACGGCAGCATCAGGGCAGTACACGTAAACGCCGATCTCGAATCCGGCAACGGCAATCCCACAGACGGACGCAAGATAAAGGGCACAATTCACTGGCTCTCCGACAGCTATGCCGGAACCTGCGACGTAATGCTTTACGATTATCTCTTTACTCTTGAGAACATCGACGATATGCCCGAGGACAAAACATATAACGATTATCTCAATCCGAATTCCGCAGTCCGCGTATCCGGAGTAAGAATCGAGCAGAGTCTCTCGGACTGCGAGGCGGGCTCGAGATTCCAGTTTGTCAGAAACGGTTACTATGTCAAGGACACGAAGAATCCCGGTGTGTTCAACCGCATCGTAGGCCTTAAGGACAGTTTCCCTAAAAAAGCATAATTTAAAAG
>JAKSPQ010000139.1 GCA_024404665.1 Clostridia bacterium | reverse complement strand
GGATATTTCTCATGAATTCTATCATATGTTTCAAGATGATAGTTTATGCCTATCACGTCGGCGTCGTCAAATACCTCGGAGTGCATGGGATCGTCCACTGCCGACAGAATGGGGCGCGTGGCGTCAAGCTTTCTTACTTCCTCATAAAGTCTTCTGAATATCCTTCTGCCGCGGTCCTCGCTCTGGAACGGCTCCTCATTGCCGACGGACCAGAAAAAGACTCCCGGACGGTTTCTGTCGCGTTTTACAAGCGTTTTCAGCTGTTTTACGGCTTCTTCTGACGTATCGAACCACCTTGTTTCATCCATAACGATGAAACCGTTCTCATCCAGAGCGTCCATAAGCGCCTCCGCCTGCGGATAATGGCTGCACCTGTAGCCGTTCGCGCCCATCTCCTTCATGAGCGAAACCTTGTATCTGTGAAGGTTGTCCGGCACGGCCTTGCCCGTAAGACCGCAGTCCGCGTGTCCGCAGACTCCCTTGATTTTATAATGCTTTCCGTTTATGAAAAGGCCCTTATCCGCATCCACGCTGAACTCTCTGAAGCCGAATCTGACTTTTTGTTCATCGCTGTATTCCCCTGATACGACTTCCGCCGTGCATATATACATATCCGGCGTTTCCGGCGACCAGAGCTTTACGTTCCCGAATTTAAGAACGGTGATTACAGGCTTTACCGCAGACGCGTCAATATAGCAATTTGTTTCCGACTCTGCCACGCTTATGCCGTCAGTATCCTTTACCGATGTCCTGACTTTTACAAGTCTCCGCCTGAACGAATCGTTTCTTACGGTAACCTCAACAGGCGCCTCCCAGCCGTTTTCCGTCCGCACGGGCGCCACATAGACGCCCCAGAGATCAACCGAAACCGGGTCATAAACGCGCAGGTACACATCCCTGTAAATGCCTGCGCCCTCATACCACCAGCCCTCGTGCTCCTGCGTATTCACGTAAACCGCAAGGACGTTGTCCTTTCCTTCGCCGAAGAGGCAGATATCCGAAATATCCACCTCGAACGGGCAGTATCCCGTAAAGCTTCTGCCTGCGAGACAGCCGTTCAGATACACCGTAGACCTTGTCGCCACGCCGTGGAATAGCAGCGTAATCCTTTTGCCGCGCCACTCCTCGGGCAGCGTAAACCGCCTCCTGTACCAGGCGTTATCGTACTTCACAAAGCCCAGCGCGCGGTCGTTTTTCTCCTCTGTAACATCGCCGATGACGTAGTCGTGCGGCAGCTCGACCTTCTCCCATCTGTCCGCCGTATACAGCCGGTTGTAGCTGTGCCCGTCCACCGTCGGCACATACAGCCTCGATGCCGGCCCCTGATGGTACCTCTCCGTCTTTGCGTTGATATACGGCAGTCCCCTCGCATTGCTCGGGGTCGTGTCTATATCTCCCCTATGAAAATACCAGTCTTTGTTCAAAAGAATTTCTTTCATTTTCTAACCTCCCGGGAACCGATCATTTATTGAATGTCGAACATATTTAACAGCCGGCGGAAAGTGTCTTGTCCGTCAAGACAGGTGTCCGTCAGATAGCCTCTTTCTCTCGGCCACTCCGACAGGCCGCGATAGTAGAACGCCTTTTTGGTGTCTTCGATGAGAAACGGAACGATGCCGAAGCGCAGGCACTCTTTCAAAGCAATCAGTCTGCCCACGCGCCCGTTTCCGTCCTGAAACGGATGGATGTGTTCAAAATCCGAATGAAACGCGATGATGTCCTCTATGCCTAAGGTGCCCTTTGCTTCGTAATCCCTGAGGAGCTCCTGCATTTTTACGGGAACCTCCCTCGGTTTTACGGTTTCGTTGCCTCCTACGACGTTTGCTCTTCTTTTATACTCACCTACGGCAAACCACGCAAGGGAAGAATCCTTTGTGCTTTGCTTGAGCAGAAAATGCAGATGCTTTATGATATCCTCGCTCAGCTTTTCCTCGGCAACGTCGATGACGTAATCAATGGCTCTGAAGTGATTGGCCGTCTCGATGATGTCGTCGACCGGTATCCCGTCACTTGTTTCAATCGTATTTGTTTCAAAAATCAACCGGGTCTGATCCTCATTGAGCCTGCTGCCCTCAATGTGATTGGAATTGTACGTCATACGAACCTGCAGCTCGTGATAAATACCTCCGGAAATCCTTGCTTCCTTCTCGTCCCTCAAAGCCTGCAGCAGTCTGTTTTCGGATTCATATCGAAAAAGTTCCGCTGTCTCGCAACCGAGAAACTCTGCTATTTTCCGCAAAACATGCTCAGCGATTTTCTCCCCTTTCCCGATCTTAGAGATCGTCCGTGAAGATATTCCGAGCTTTCCCGTCAAATCCGACTTATTGAGCCCTCTTTCCGTCAGCTTTTTCTCCAGTTTTTGATATGAATACATCCTATCACCTCCAATCTTTACTTATTATACCACATTCAACCCCAAAAGTAAAGATAATTCATGTATAAAGTAAAGATGAAAGGTAATATTCACTTTACATTTTTGCAGTGTAACAATGTCGGTTATGTCCTCTTATCGAACTTCTTACCGCACTTCGGACAGGTAATGGTAATCGATCTTCCGCGCCCCGGCTTTGTGATTCTGACCACCGCCCGACACTCCGGACACCTATAATACCTATGCGTATTTCTGTCGCGCCATCTGTCCTTCTGCAGCCTGAAAAATCCCTTCACCGAATTTCTCACCCTCAGAAACGCCTGTCTCTCCTTATTCCTCGCCGCAATATTCCTCGAAAGCGTCCTGAACCACGAATACGCTATCAGCGCAAGCACCGCAAAATACAAAAACCTCAACGGCCTGAAAAACGCCAGCAAAATGCAGACAAGCTCCGTCCACATCATGAATCTGTTTAGCTCGTCTTCGCCGTACGCCCCGTACCGGCCCATCATAAAATGCCTTATCTTATCCGCGAGCTTATAAAAAAACTGTCTCACTTTATCTCTCAAAGTCCTTTCTTTCAGTGATTTTCAAATACTATTATACATCTTTTCCACTGCATTTTCAAGTGAAATCGAAGGGAAGAATGGATGTATCAATCTTCACAAGAGAAACAACAGAGAAGTTCCGGATCACATTTCTGAAGAGTCATTCTTCTCCCGAGAAGTATCCGAGAAGTTACGGATTACATTTATAAAAACAAAAAGAAGCTGAAGTTAGAGGGCGAATCCTCACTGCATCAGCTTCTTTATAAGGGCAGTCCATTACATTGGACACGTCCCTTATGTAATTATTATACTGCATTAATTAGCATTTGTCAAGATTTTTTTATATTTTTCTGGTCTCACATCATTGACAAATGAACAAATCGCAGGGAAGAGGATATGAAGAAAGAGTGAAGAACGCCGATGAAGCCCCCTGATGTTACCTCTCCGTCTTAGCGCAAATATAAGGCCTCCCTCTTCGGCGCCGCCGTATTATCAACATCCCCCAGATGAAAATACCAATCTTTATTCAAAAGTATGTCCTTCATCTTCTCATGGCCTTCCCCCTCAAAGCCTTCCCTTACGGGATAGCCCTATTATACAACCGTTTAATGATTTTTCAAGAGAAAAAACGGGAAGTTTGATATCACATCTTTAATGAGACAGTTAAGAGAAGCATGATATTGTCAAGACCGAAAATGTAAAATTAATATAATTGATTCCGGAAGATCTCATTGTGAGCAATAATTTTTTATGCACCCACAATGAGTAGTCGGTTGCGAAACAAAATGTTCAATCCTTGAAATAAAAACAATATTTTTTTGTTTAGTAATAATGCATAATATAATTAAATTTAATTATGCAATATGCCAATTTTGTAAAAAAAGGTTGATAATTGCTATTTTTTGTGGTACAATGGTTCGTGTAAAAATATACCTTTGGTATTTTTTTAACACTATGAAAAAAGAGACTTCCGAAGAAGCCTCTTTTGCACACACTGTGCAGTCGGACAAGCCGACGATTTCAAATAATTGTTATTTGAACTTTGTAGTGTAATTTCATAGGGATCATGAAACAACAACATAATTATATCACAAATAGGAGAATTGTCAAGATGGAAAATGAAAAATATTATTTGGGACTGGATATAGGAACCGATTCTGTAGGATATGCTGTAACCAGTGTGGATTATAGTCTTAAGAAGTACCATGGAGAACCTGTGTGGGGCGTTCATCTTTTTGACGAGGCATCTCTTAATTCCGACAGAAGGGGATTCAGAACTGCAAGGAGAAGATTAAATCGCAGACAGCAAAGGGTTGATTTGATTCAAGAATTATTTGCTAAGGAAATAAATAAAATTGATCCCAGATTTTTCGTCAGAAACCAATCAAGTTCAATGTGCGAAGAAGACAGAGGTGAACCTTTTGCTGTTTTTTCCGGAGATAGCTATACAGATAAGGAGTATCATGCGCAATATCCGACAATTCATCATTTGCTTGATGAATTGATGAACTCTGACGAAGAACATGATGTAAGATTGATTTATATTGCATGTGCTTGGCTTGTTGCTCACCGTGGACATTTTTTAAGTGATGTCAGCAAAGAAAACGTTTCCGAATTAACTGATTTTAATCGCGTTTGGAATCAATTGATGGCATTCCTTGCGGAAAAAGAATAT
The DNA here is from genome assembly GCA_024404665.1 of Clostridia bacterium. Taxonomy (GTDB): domain Bacteria; phylum Bacillota; class Clostridia; order Oscillospirales; family CAG-272; genus CAG-390. The sequence goes on along the minus strand of JAKSPQ010000139.1, from coordinate 1,353 downwards.
GATATTTCTCAAATAGAAACAAAGAAAACAGAGATATCTGAAATTTTGAAAAGCAAGAGCGGTGTGTCGTTAAAGGCGAAGAGAATTAACTCTGTTATGGGCGGAGGCCTAGTTCCTGCTGTTGAGACAGAATCAGATCTTTCGTTTAAATTTGATGTTTCTATAATGGTTAAACTATTGTGCGGAAGCAAAATAAAAGCGAAAGATTTGTTTTGCAAAGAAGATTATTCGGAAGTTCAATCCTTCTCTTTAGGGGATGATGATTCTGTTTTGGTTACAGTATTTTCCGAACTCACTGATGATGAGACGGAATTGATTACAATTCTGAAAAAAGTATATGACTGGGCGTTATTGGTTGACATCCTTGCAGGCTATGAGTCTATTTCTGCTGCTAAAAAAGCAGTCTATATGAGGCATAAATCAGATCTTGCTGTTCTTAAGTTCTTTGTGAAAAAATATTTGGGGCACGACAAATACAAAGAGATTTTTAGCTCCAATGATAAGCCTAATTATTCATCATATATACATTCGGGAGATTCCCCAAAAAGAGCAAATCTTGAGGATTTCTCTAAATATATACTTAATGAGATAAAAAATATAACACCTGAAGACAGCGATAAAGACTCTTTTTCGGAAATGAAATCTGCTCTTGAATCCAGATCATTTCTCCCCAAACAAAAGAATACGGACAATAGGGTTATTCCTTATCAGTTGTATGCTTATGAGCTCGAAAAAATACTAAATAATGCCGGCAAATATTTGGATTTTCTAAATGATAAGGATTCTGACGGTATAACCAATTCAGAAAAAATAAAATCCGTGTTTGAATTCAGAGTCCCGTATTTTGTTGGTCCTCTTAATCAGTCCTCCAAGAATGCTTGGATAATAAGAAAAGCAGACGGCAAGATTTATCCTTGGAATTTTGAGAGCATGGTCGATCTGGAGGCGAGCGAAGAAGCGTTTATCAGAAAGCTTACAAATCGCTGCACATATCTTCCGGCTGAAACTGTCCTTCCGAAAGATTCAATTCTATATCATAAGTTTGTTGTTTTGAATGAAATAAACAACATAAGAATTAATGGAGAGTCCATCAGTGTAGAGACAAAGCAGGAACTCTTCAATGACCTATTCCTGAAATACAGAATCGTTTCCACAAAGAAAATAATAGATTTCTTTGTAAAAAAGAATTTGTTTGTAAAAGGAACGGATGTGTTATCTGGAATTGATGAAAAAGTTAAATCCAACATGAAACCGTATCACGATTTCAAGAGATTATTGGATTCCGGATCTTTGAAAGAGGATGACTGTGAAAAAATTATACGTTCGATTATGGATGATGTTGCCGAAAAAACC
>JAKSPQ010000138.1 GCA_024404665.1 Clostridia bacterium | reverse complement strand
ATTATCAAAAATCCTGCTATGAGGGTGACGAGCTTGAATTCAGAGTCGACGAGACGGATAAGAAAATCCGGATATATGTACTCTGCCGCGACGAAGTAATCGCCAATATTGTCTACCGGTACTGAGGCCGTTCCGCAATGAATGAGCTTTATCTCGATGCCGTAAGAAGAGCCGTCGGCGCTTATTCGGAAGCCAAGATCGATGAGTACATCGCCGATGTTGAAGCCGGCGGAATCAGGGAGCACGGCTTTGCCAGACTTGCGGCAAATATCGGCACTCTTATTGCGAACGGGGAAAGAAAAGACCTTGAGAGCCGGTTTTTAAGGATGACGGATCTCGTCTGCGAAACCGCGGAGGAAGCTAAAATCCGTAACGGTAAAACCGTCGGAAACGATTTTTCCGTAAGAGAAATCTGCACCTGCATCGAAATGCTTGAAAAAGCAGGACTTATGGAAAAAGAAACGTCAGAGTGGAAAAGACTTCTTGCGGGGTTGAATCCCCATGTCGCTTATACCAAGGTTGTTACCGATGACGACCAGCACCCCAATAATTGGGCCATGTTTGTCGCCGCGTCGGAACAGGCAAGACGTCATCTCGGAATAGGCGGTGACGAGGCCTTCATCGACCGTCAGATCGAATCACAGCTTTCACGCTTCGATGAAAACGGAATGTACAGGGATCCGCACTGTCCTATGGTATATGATCTTGTTACCAGAGCACTGTCGGCTTTTATTCTCAGTTACGGGTATAACGGAAAGTGGGCAGAAGAGCTGAGAGATAATCTTCTGAAATCAGCGGATCTGACACTCATGATGCAATCCGTGGACGGAGAGATTCCTTTCGGAGGCAGATCAAACCAGATGCTGATGACGGAGGGCTGGTATGCTGCGCTCTGCGAATACTATATCTCCGTACTGCCGCGGGATGACCGCCGGAGAGGCCTGTTTGCACGGAATCTAAAGGCAGCGCTTGCTTTTACCGATTATTGGACCTCCCGTGAAGGCTTTACTCATGTAAAGAATTTTTATCCTGCGGACAGCGGAATCGGCTGTGAGGGATATGCGTATTTTGAAAAATACATGGTGACTACGGGCTCCGTGTACACGCTGGCGTCACTTCTTTCCGACGGTGAAGACGTTTCGGAATTTGAAAAGGAGCCCTACATTGCAGCAACAAGCGAAGATTTCCACAAGATTTTCTTAAATAACGGGAAGATATTTGCGGAAATCGAAACTAATGCAGACTTTAATTACGATGTAAACGGAATAGGCAGGGTTCACTTTAAGAATGCTCCGCCGGCCCTTGTTCTGTCCGTGCCGTGTCCGCTGCCCGGTGGCAGATACAGAACTGAGGAATCGGACGGCGTGCCGCTGTCGATTTGTCCGGTTACAATGTCAGTGGAAGGTCCCGAGCTCTGTTCCTTAAAAGGAACAAAGTACGATATGTCCGAAATGCGTGAGGGCAGGGAACAGATGTTTCTGAGCTTTGAAACCATGTCCCCGAAAGGAAATGAGTTTTTTGAGTCCGTCTTGCTGAATGAGGACCGATTTGAATATACAGTGGGAGGCGACGGAAAATGCGGAGCAGCGGTTCCGGTTTTTCTGTCCGACGGAAAAGAATCCTCCGAAATTATAGTCTCCGACAGAAAGATTACGGTTTCTTACTGCGGATACAGCGCAGTTTACGAAACCGACGGTATATTCGTCGATACCGGGCTTTCAGGGGCCAACAGAAACGGAAAATACGGCTTCTTCTGCGCCCTGGCCGATGGCGGAGTAACGTTGACAATCAGAGTCCGCAGCATAAGTGATGTCCGAAATTGACAAGATACCCGTCTGAGCATGTCCGTTTTTGGCAACTTGTATCGATTTGACTTTTATGCTATAATATGTTAAAGTTCAAATACTTTAGTTTTTAATTTTTATTATTTAGGAGAATGTCATGAAAAAAGCATTTGTATTTTTTCTTTGCGCGGCAATGCTGCTGTCAGTGCTTTCTGCCTGCGCAGACAAAGGCGGCGACAGTGCTGAAACCACGTCCTCTCCTGTTGTATCCACTGCCGGAAACACAGATGAAACAACAGCCGAACCGCCCCTGACCATAGCTGTTGAGAATCTTTCATCCAACGGAAAGCCCCTTGCCTTCAATATGCTGGTCAGAACAAACAGATATGCATATCTTTTCTGCGAAGAACCCTCGGGAGACCTCATTGATTATGCCGTATACAAGCGCAATTCCATGATCGAGGATCTTTACGGAATCAAAATTTCCATTTCCGAATCGGGAGACGCCGCAGGCTTTTCGACTTATATGAATGCGGCTTCAACGGATTACGATATCTGCGTTCCCGATTATTGGTGGAACCTTGACCTTCAGGGCTTTTTCACAGATATCCTTTCCCTCCCCGAAATCGATACGTCCGATGCCTGGTGGTATGACGGCTGGAATAAAAACGTAACTATCAACGGCAAGATGTACACCGTTGCCGGCGACGCAAGCCTTGAAATGCTTGAAAATCTTGAGGTAATGTTCTTCAACAAGAATATGGCCAAGGATAAGAATATCGATATTTACAAATATGCGTCTGACGGACAGTGGACCGTTGACAAGTGTCTTGAGGTCATTAATACCGCATCCTCCGGCCTCGATGACAGCGACACAAACAATGATGTTTACGGTGCCCTTTACGACGTTCATTCTCTCGATGCTCAGCTGTATTCCTGCGGCCTCAGACTGTCTGAGGTTGGAGAGAGCGAGATCGGCATCGACATCGCAAATTCTCAGAAGACCGTTGATATTGCCGAAGCAGTCACAAAGCTCATCGGCGCCGTCGGAACCGATTACAGCTCCAAGACAGCAAGAGCCCGCGATTGGTCCCTGTTCAAAAACGGCAACGCTCTGATTTACGCTACTGCCCTCTATCTCGGCAAGTCCTTGAAAAGCGGAAACCTTGATTTCGATTACGGAATCGTTCCCATGCCCAAGCTTGCAGAGGAAGATCAGTATATTTCCACTTCTTACGGCGTTTCCGTATTTGCGATCCCCGTAAGTGTTGCAAGTACTCACAATTCAGCGCTGATTCTCAATGCTCTGAACTTCAACAGCGCAAACACCGATGATTCCGTTGTTACAACCTTCTTCGATGTAATTCTCAAGTATCAGGTCGCCAACAGCCCTGAGGACATTGAAAACCTTGACCTTGTCAGAAAGAATGTTTATATAGACTTTGCATTCATTTACGATGTCGGACTTGACAGCGCCATCAAGAATGCTGTTATTGATAAGACCTCTGCTTCCGTTGCTCTTAAAGCTGCGGTTAAGACAGCCGGATCTAAGATAAAAAATAATATTATCGCAGCATACGAAAAATGAAACGAGTTTTGTCAATAATTTCCGGCTTTTTATGCATGTTAATGCTTTATTCATGCACGGGAAATGCTCAGGATACCGAACAGAACACGTCTGAAATAACAGTTCCGGAGTCTTCAGAGGCTCCGGAGTCTGTTTTGCTTCTGGCTTCTGAAGGCAAAAGTGATTATAAGATAGTGTTTCCGGTGTCCGGAGGGGATTATATATCTGCAGCAGAGAGTCTGAAATCAAGACTCAGCAACTCTTTCGGCATTAATATTCCCACGTCCGCTGATTACGTTTTGCCGGGAAAAAATCCTCAGGAAAAAGAAATACTTATAGGCCCATGCGACAGGGAAGAGTCCAGAACGGTTAACAGCGAATTGAAAAACGGTGAATATGCCGTAAAGGTTGTCGGTTCAAAGCTCGTTATATGCGGCAACGGAACCGAGGCGCTGAACAATGCGCTGATGCTGTTTTGCAGAAACCTCAGTTTAACCGATAACAAAATCACCGTCTCTTCAAAGGATGATATCGTTTTTAAAAGGACATTCCCGGTGGAGAGCTTTACAATAGGCGGCAGGCCTTTGTCGGATTATAAAATCGTTGTTCCCAAGGGCAGCGGAACGGCAAGACTGTTCGCAAAGCTCATTGCGGCCAGAATAGCAACCAGAACCGGTATAGAGCTTGAAATTACAGATGAAAATCATGTTCCGGATTCCTGCGAAATAAGATTCGGCAATTTTGCTGAACTGCCGGAGCTTGAAAAAAACACGTTCAAGGTCTTCGTCACGGGGAATGTAATGACTGCATATTCTTCGGACATCGGAGGTTTATTCGATGCTTATTTTCACCTTTTTGATGTAATCTTCGGAGCGAAGGAGAAAACAATCTCGATCCCGGACGGCTATGTGTTTTCGGATAAAAGCACTCAGGAGAGTTATGAAAAGGCAGCCGACGGAAACATCCGCGTTCTTTATCACAATGTCCTGGGCTACGGAACGGATACTCCGATATACAGCAGAGCCGATATCGCATACGATATTTATTGTGAGCTTGATCCGGATATAATCTGCTTTGAAGAGGCAGGAAGCCTTTTCAGAAGCGGTGCTTCATCGTTCTACTCCAATCTTAAGAAGAACAACTTGGCGGAAATCTGCTTCTCGAGCGAAGGCGGACTCGGAAATCCGATTTATTACAGAAATGACAGATTCGAGCTGCTTGACAGCGGTTACGGAAAATCAAGAAACGGCGACAAGGGCACTACGTACGCAGTGTTTAAAAGAAAGAGCGACGGGAAGATCTTTGCGGTAACGAATTCTCATTTTGCGGCAAATTCAAATGCCCAAAACAACCCTGAGCTCGGAAATAAATACAGGACTCAAGACGCGGAGACGGCTGTCTCGATCCTGGAAAAAATAAAAGCCAAATATCCGGGAATAACGGTGATAATGGGTGGGGATTATAACTCAGCTAAGAATTCGGATCCCATTAACGTTATTGATAAAAGCGGAGCGGTTCATGTCAGAACCCAGCTGTCGCTTTGGAGCAACGTGCCTTCTCCGCATCACAGCTATCCCGTAATAAACAAAAATATATCGGATTATGATATGTATTCCGGCTCGCTGTCCGGAGGCAGTTCCTCCATTGACCATATCTATTTTTACGGCACTGATCTGAAGCCGGTATCTTATACGGTTGTTACGTCTATAGTGGCACTGACAACCTCGGACCATACGATTCATTTTGCGGATTTTTCTGCCGGATAATTAATCATCGAAGTATTTATCGACAGAATTTTAAAAGAGTGTGATAATAATGTCTGCTTCTGAAATTATCAAAACGGTAATCGACCATTTTACTCCTCATTCACCTATAGAAGTTATCGGCACAGTATGCGGAATCATCTGCATTTTTCTTGCGATTATTAACTATATCTTTACCGACCGAAATAAAATTATTATTGTAAAAGGGTTGTCGGACATTACAAACGGTCTCAACAATCTGTGCTACGGTAAGATAGCTCCGACCATTCTGAACTTTATAGGACTCGGCAGAGAGACTGTTTTCTTTTTCAGAGGAAAGAAAAAATGGGCTGACTCCCCGGTGTGGATGTACGTGTTTATGGCGGCGATGGTAGGAACCCCTGTTGTCGTAAATATTGTAGAGGGTTGGAAATGGATGGAGCTTTTGCCCGCCGGAGCATCTTTTTTCGCGGTTTACGGTTTATACAGCAAGAGCACCGTGAAGACCAAAATCTGCATTATCATAGCTCAGATTATGTACACGGTTTATCAGGGATGGGTAGGTAACATCACGGCCTTCATAACGTCCGTCATGCCTATAATTTCGGCAATCATCGGACTGATAAGGGAATATATCAAATATCGCTCCGAGAAAGTGTCGTTGAATAACTGATTACACGGTTTTCGGTTCATTCAGGATTATCTGAAGCGTTACGGTATTTTTCGTACCGTGATTCGGAGACAATTCAGTTATTCGGAGTCAAAACCGTGACTCGGAGACGGACATGGTTTTTCAGGACGTAAAAACAGGTATGTAAAAAAGTTTTTTGCTTTTTACATACCTGGTTGTTTCTGTTTGCGGGAAGCGCTTCCGGAGCATTTTTATTTGTTCGGATTTCCCCTATATAACGCGAAAAATCAAAAAAGACGGCCCGGTTTCCGTTCATGCTCCCGCACATTAAAAAATCAAAAGGGCAACAAAACAGACCGATTTACATTCATTCTGCCGTATGGGAGAAAACAAAATCAAATATTACAGCCGTCATTTATCGGTTGGCCTC
>JAKSPQ010000137.1 GCA_024404665.1 Clostridia bacterium | reverse complement strand
AAACAACATATCAATTGTTTCTCCCGCTTTAGGATGAATTTCTTGACTTTTTCCGGATACAGAATTCTGAATTCGCTGAATGTTATAAGACTTGCAAGAGATGCGATAAGCGTTCCGGTGCCTCCGATGTTCACCCCCAGAAGCAGCTCTCTCCAGTTTTCTGTAAACTGTGACAGAAGAATTGCGGAAGGCACATTCGAAATAAACTGGCACGACATAGCGGAGACTATGAGCACATTTTTTTCCAAGAGCGATGACATAAAGGTCTTTACCGCCTCGCACCTTGAGAGATTTCCGGAGAAGATAAAGAACATCGCAAATGTCATCAGAAGCGGATAATCAACGCTCTTCAGAGCGTTTCTGTCGGCAATCATAAGAACGGCGATGATGATTACGACACAGATATAATAATACTTTATTACTCTGAACACGGACAGTATCGACATCGCAAAGAGCACGAGGTAGATGACGGTTCTCGGAATGCTCAGCGACGAAGGATAGTCATTTCCGATTTCCAGGGGTTCGGGCTTTAAGACGAAGCAGGCCGCAATCAGCATGCTTACGGCAACGATGAAGGGCGGAAGCATCGTCAGCATAAACTGTCCCGTGGGAATGTTGAAATAAGAGTAAAGATAAAGATTCTGAGGATTGCCGAAGGGTGTCAGCATTCCTCCCAGATTTGCGGAAATATTCTGAAGGATAAACACATATGCCGCATGCTTTTCCTTACCCGCCACGGAAAGGGCATAATATCCGACAGGGAGAAACGTTATGAGGGCCATATCGTTTGCTATAATCATCGAGCCCACAAAGGTCATGACGATAAGAATTACAGCCAGCAATCTGAGATTCCCCGCCAGAGCAACCGTCTTTCGGGCAATTATGGTGAAAAAGCGGATATTTCGCAGAGCACAGACCGCGGCAAGCGTCATAAAGAGACATGAAAGTGTCTTCCAGTCGAAATAACTCAGGTATTCCTTATCGGGAGGCACTATGAAGGCTGTAATGACCGCTGCCAGCGCAGCTATGCACATTACTGCATTTTTCTTGATAAAACCAAATACTTTATCGATTTTTCCTACCTCAGAAAGAGAAAAAGCGCCGTTTTTTCCGGGCTTTCTTATATCTTTCAGCTCACAAACGCAAACAAACTCCGGACGAAAAACGTCCGGAGTTGTTTGATAAAAGAAATTATCTCTTGGAGAACTGGGATGCGCGACGGGCAGCCTTGAGACCGTATTTCTTTCTTTCCTTCATACGAGGGTCACGGGTCAGGAAGCCTGCAGACTTGAGAGCGGCCTTGTTGGCTTCGTCGGCAAGGACGAGAGCACGGGAGAGACCGTGTCTGATAGCTCCGGCCTGGCCGGAAAGACCTCCACCGACAACGGTAGCTACGATATCGAACTTACCGGCGGTTCCGGTAACCTCGAGAGGCTGGTTTACGATGAGCTTCATGGTCTCGAGACCGAAGTATTCATCGATGGTCTTGCCATTGATAACGATAGAGCCGGTTCCGGGATAAACGCGGACACGGGCTACAGACTTCTTTCTTCTGCCGGTTCCGTAGAAGTAGGGCTTTGCACTTTCATACATTGTTAGGTTCCTCCTCTTTCCTTTTCCGGTCAGTCGATAGCGATCGGCTTCTGAGCAGCCTGATCGTGCTGAGCACCGGCGTAAACATGAAGTCTGGTGAAAGACTTGCGGCCGATGGTGTTATCGGGAAGCATTCTCTTAACAGCAAGCTCCATAGCCATTTCGGGCTTTTCGGACATAAGTTCCTTGTACTGAACCTTCTTCATTCCGCCGATGTAGCCGGAATGACGGTAGTAGTACTTCTGCTCAAGCTTTCTGCCGGTGAGAATAGCCTTGTCAGCGTTGATAATAATTACGAACTCACCGCAATCGCAATGAGGAGTGAATTCGGGACGGTTTTTGCCGCGAAGGATAGTAGCGGCCTTGACAGCAGTTTTTCCGAGAGGCTTGCCGGCAGCATCGATAACAAACCAGCGGCGCTCAACGGTTTCAGCCTTTGCCATGTAAGTGGACATAAAAAGTTCCTCCGTTTTATGCGGGCATAATGCACCCTCTTTTTTAATACCCGCAAATTATACCACCCGAAACAAATTTTGTCAATAGTTTTTTTCAAAAAAAGTCAGAATTTTTAATATAACATGGGGATTTCTTCGTTTTTCTCGTTTTTCCGCCGTTTTTCACCGTTTTTAACGGGGCTCAAAAAACAGAAGCGAGCAATTTTCCGCGATGTTTTAGTGACCGTTGCGGCTCAGGCCTTCTTAAGCTTTGCATATTTTGCCATGAGCTTTTTGGTTCCCACGGTATCAAATGCAATCTCATAAAGACTGTCATTGCCCATTTGCTTTGCCGAAAGGATTGTACCTTCTCCGAACGCCGAATGGAGTACTCTGTCGCCTGCGGAAAAGACTTCGGTAGGCTCTGACGGTGAAGCAGCCTTTGCCTTTCCCGCCGACACCGTCGCTGCATAGCTCTTCGGAGCCGCTATGCGGCCTCCTCCGCTCTTTGCGGGAGGCGAATAGGTATATGAAGGGGTATAGCCGTCATCGTCGTCAAAGATGCTGTCAAAGCTTCTGCGGCGGCCTCCGTCACCGTAGCCGTAGCCTCCGCTCTGATAACGGGACGGATAGTCCGAATAGCTTCCGCGTCCGTTTCTGCCGGAAAGGCTCTCCGGAGTTCTGTTGTCGATAAACTTCTCGGGAATATCGCCGATGAAGCGCGAGGGCTTATTGTACGTTGTACGTGCGTAAAGCACGCGCATCTTTGTACAGAGAATATATAGCCTCTTCTGAGCTCTGGTGATTGCGACATATGCGAGTCTGCGCTCCTCATCCATTTCCGCGGGATCGTCGAGAGACATTCCGGACGGGAAGACGGTTTCCTCCATTCCCGGCAGAATAACCACGGGGAACTCCAGTCCCTTCGCACTGTGAACCGTCATCATCACGGCCGCATCTGCATCCTCATCGTATTTATCGACGTCCGCGACAAGCGAATTTCGCTCAAGGAAGCCTTCGAGAGTCGGACTGTCCTCGTTGCGCATATATTCTATCGCGTTCGAAATATATTCGTTAACGTTGTCAAGTCTGTCCTTTTCGGCTTCGCCGCCGTCGATGAGCATCTGGCGGTAACCTGTGCGGTCCAGCACCTGGCCGATGAAGGCATCGAGCGGACAGCCTCCGGCATAGATGTCCCGAAGCGAATTTATGACGCCGGTAAAGTCCTTGAGCTTCTGAGCGACACGGGCGAGCGCCATGAAGTCTTCGGCATGCTCCATTACTCCGAGCATGCTGCTTCCTGTCTCGTCGGCGATGGCGGCGACGGCCTCCATGGTTGCGTCACCGATTTTTCTCTTTGGCTCATTGATAATTCTGCGAAGTCTCACGGAATCCGCCGGGTTTGCGATAATCTGAAGATAAGCGGTTACGTCCTTTATTTCCTTCCGGTCGTTGAAGCGCTGACCGCCGAAAACCCTGTACGGGATTCCGCTGCGGGAAAATGTGCGTTCTATGGCGTTCGACTGCGCATTTACCCGGTACAAAATCGCAAAATCACGGAAATGATACTCACCCTTTGCCACGGATGTGCGGATTATATCCGTAATCTTAACGGCCTCGGCCTCCTCGCTCTCGCAGGTCTCCAGGATGATTTTTTCTCCGTCTCCCTTATCGGTCCAGAGCTTCTTCTCCGCCCTCGTTTTGTTTTTGGAAATAACCGCATTGGCTGCGCCGAGTATCGTTGAAGTTGAGCGATAGTTCTGTTCAAGCTTGATTACTCTCGTGCCGGAAAAAGAGTCGGCGTATCCGAGAATGTTTTCAACCGTAGCGCCTCTGAAGCGGTAAATGCTCTGGTCATCATCGCCGACGGCCATTATGTTGCCGCGTCCCGAGCCCAGAAGCTTGACAAGCTCAAACTGGGCGGGGTCGGTATCCTGGAACTCATCGACGCAGATATATCTGAATTTGTTCGCGTAAGACCTTCTGATTTCGCTGTTTTCCCTCAGCATCAGCACCGTCCTCATGATAATGTCGTCAAAGTCCATTGCATTGGACTCTGTGAGTCTTTCCTGATAACGGCTGTATACCGTTGAGAAAACCTTGCCGCTGAAGTCGTGGCCGTTTTCGCGCTCATACTGCGCGGGCGTCATAAGCTGCTCCTTGGCACGGCCGATGGCAGCGGCGCAGCTTTTCGGAGTGAACTGCTTTTCGTCGACGTCCATCTCTTTAAGAACGGAGGTCAGTACCTTTTTCTGATCATCGGTATCGTATATCGTTACTCCGGGAGCGACTCCGGCTTCCGCGGGATGAGATCTTATAATTCTCATGCAGATCGAGTGGAAGGTGCCGGCCCAGACGCTGTCGGCCATACCGGAATCGCCGAAGATCGAAGCGAGTCTCTCTTTTATTTCGTTTGCGGCCTTGTTCGTAAACGTAATGGCCATTACAGCCCACGGAGGACAGGGGTCAACAGCAAACTCGTCAAGCACCGCCTTTAGCTCCTCGGGCTCGAGCTCTATGCACTCCTCAAAGCCCTCAACGGTCTGAAGAGATAGATTTTCCGGGATTCTGTCGGATTCGTATGCGTTGCCGTATCTGATGATCTGCGCGACGCGGTTTACAAGCACCGTGGTTTTTCCGCTTCCTGCGCCGGCAAACACAAGAATCGGACCGTTAACCGCAAAGACCGCCTCGCGCTGACGGTCATTGAGCTTTCTGTATAGTTTATCGAACAGCTTTCTCTTGGCAGCGAGATAACGTTCGGGAAGAGCAAAATTCATATTCACCTGCAAACAATTTATAGATTAATCAAGCATATATCTTGAATCGGCCTCTGCGTTTATTGCGGAGGAAGCATAAAGCCATGATACTAAGGTCAGAACTGAAATGCAGAGGTCTGCAAGCCACCAGATTTCACCGGGGACAAAGTTTCTGAAGGTAATGATCCACGGAAAAATGATACCGGACACTCCGGAAAGCAGGGAAAAAGCGGCGCAGACGGCAAGCCTGATGTTAAGTCCTTTCCTTATTTCACGGAGCTTCATCGCTCTGTATTCGTCGGAGGAATTCATTGAGACGTATCCGCAGTGCTCCTTTACGATATCGGCAGCCGACAGCAATATGAAAAACGAAAGAACAACCGCTGCAACATTTGAGATAATGGCAAAGGGATAGAACTTCATGAACGCGGCAAAAGCCTGCGCTGACTTCTGGACCTCAAAATCGCCGTATACGGAATGGAACCGGTATGAGAGAATCCATGACGCGGCGCTTGTAATAAGCCACACGGCAGATACGGCGGTTCCTGCCTTCCAATGGCGCGAAAAGCGTCTGAGCTGCAGGCAGGCGGCGATTGCAGCCGCAGCAGCCAGGAAATCGGGAATAATGCCTATGCCGTCAACTGAAAAATCGCATGAAAGGAGCAGAAAAACGGAAACAAGAGTGAGCGCCGCTCTGATTTTTCTTCTCAGAATGATTCCCGGCTTGTTTACAATTCTCTCTTCATAGCTTTTCCTTGCGCTTTCAAACATAGGAGCGTCTTTGGAAAGAGAGGAAAGATAACGTGTTATTCTTATGAGCCAGATTATTCCGAAAATTATAATGACAAAGCCGCCCATAACCCGGAACAGCGACGTAAACTCCGAAAAATCGGTCCGGCTCTCGTCATATCCCTGCGACGTAAGCACGGCCGTTTCCGGAAGGACGGTCATTGCTTCACGGAGGAAGAAGAAAAAGACGGTGAAATTCCTTACGGAAACGGTTCTGTTCTTCTGCAGAGCGAAGCTGCCGTCCGAAATCTGGGAGAACACCGTAAGACCCTCGAAGAATGAGTTCCATGAAGACGTAATGAGGATGAGCTCTCCGACAGCGAAGACAAAGCAGGCCAGAAGGAGCATTGTGGCCCTCTCCTCCAGCGTTACCCATGAAAAAATCAGCAGCGTTGCGGGGATTTTCATCGCATCCAGCACAGCGAGCTTTGTAAAGCCCGCAGCCGCGTCCGAAAGGTGAGAATTCACGTCTCTCAGCCTTGACAGTGCAAGGCAGATAAAAATATATCCTATGAAGTCCGGCAGAGGGTCAATCACCGTAAATACCGGATTAAAAAGCAAAAACGTGGCAATGAAAATAAAGGCAAATCTCATATATTTCACCGCCTTTATTTCCGAGCCTTTTTCTATTCCGGGATTCTCCTTCATAATTACACTCCGTTCTGTTTCCGGGACCGGGACACTGCGCTTTTAATCGCCTTTGTCTCGGTCCCGTTGATTTTTATGTGTCAGCTTTCCGACTGATTGCCGGCGCCGCAGCATTTCTTGTATTTTTTACCGCTTCCGCAGGGGCAGGGATCGTTCGGGCCCACATTCTGAGTCCTTCTGACCGGAGCGACCGGT
>JAKSPQ010000136.1 GCA_024404665.1 Clostridia bacterium | reverse complement strand
CGGCATTTTCGTTTGCCACACTCGTTTTTATAGGTTTGAATCACTCTTGTCGGCGATCCTGCAAGACCGCAGAGTTCATTCGGGATTTTCAAACGTCGGTTATCCCAGATTTCAATTTCACCGGCTTTTGAACGGATTGACGGACGCCGCAAAACGTTTATTCTCTCCACGGTTACCAGTGCAGGAAGAGCCTTTTCTGCCTGTGCACTTCTCGTTGTGCACTTTACGGTGCGTCCGGTGACCGACAGAGACATTGCGGAAGTAATATACGGAATATTGCTCAAGGCAGCTACTTCCACTCCAACCTGTGCCGTGTCTCCGTCTATTGATTGCCTACCGCAGAGAATCAGATCATATTCAATCTGTTTAAGTGCGGTTGACAGTATTCTTGAGGTGGCAAGCGTGTCCGAACCGGCATAAGTCGTATCTGAGAGTAAAATGACTCTTTTGACCCCCAGCCTTGTAAGCTCCCTTAATATCCCTGATGCTGTCACGGGCGCCATTGAAAGCACCGTGACCTCGCTTTGTTCAAGAGATAAGGCCAATTCAAGCGCGCATGCGTCAAACGGGTTCAGCTCACCGTCAACAATTTTTACAAGGACACATATTTTCATTGTCTGTAAATATCAGCCAGCACGTCATGAATCCTTTTATATTTTGCAAAGATTCCGGTATAGATTTTGTGCTTCTCCTCATTCGGAACCGTACGGCTTATTTCGGGATTGGAAACTTTATCCGAGAGAATGCCGAGCGCCCTTGCGGCAAGCATTGCGCTGCCGTACGATGAATCGGAATACCTTCGGACTGACAGTTCGAGGTCCAGTGTATCGGAGCAAATCTGTCGCCACAGCGGACTTTTCCCGCCTCCGCCTATTACAGTGGCAAATGATTTCCGTTCAATGTTCAGCGAATCCAGATATGCAAGGCAGTCAAGCATCGAGAATGATACGCCCTCCATAACGGCTCTCGCGAAATGTGCTTTGGTGTGATTTGAACGGATTCCGGTAAAACTTCCGCAGAGGAAGGGATCCTGGTAAGGAGTCATTTCGCCGTTGAGGTAAGGATGGAAAATAAGTCCTTCCGTGCCGCACGGAAGGTTTGCGGCTTCCGCATCAAGCTCTGCGTATTCCCCGCCGAAAGTATCTCTGAACCAGCGGTATGAAGATGCGCATGACTTGGTTCCGGTCCCGGGATACCACAGCCCCGGCATTACATAGGAATAATTAATCAGATTTTTGTCGGGGACTGCATTCCCGGTAAGCACGCAAATTCTCCCTGCGGTTGCAAGCTTCAGCGTCATGTCTCCCGGCTGATAAGCTCCGGTGGCATATACTTCCATTGCGGTATCCGTAGTCCCGCACAATACTTTTGTTCCTACGGCAAGACCGGTTTGCGCAGCGGCTTCGGCGCTTACCGTTCCGACAATATCCGAAGGAGCGACAATTTCCGGAAGAACCGAAATATCTATTCCGCAAATATCGCACAGTTCCTTTGACCATTTCTGCTCCGTACAGTCAAAAAGCATACTGCCTTCGGCTTCTATATTATCGGTTACGTTATCACCGGTAATTCTGTGGCGCACATAATCCTTTGCAAACATAATGTGCTTTATTCTCAAAAATAAATCAGGCTCGTTTTTCTTTACCCATAAAAGCTGAGGAAGAGTCCAGATTGTGGATACGCTGTGCAATGATATGCTTCGGATAATGTCCCCGTATGCGTCTTCAAGTTCATTTACTTCAGATATGCATCGTGTGTCGGTCCAGTATATGGCCGGACGCAAAACATTGAAATCACCGTCTGTAAGTACAGCCGTATGCGTTGCTGCATCCAGAGACAAGGCAGCTATATCACGCGGGTTTACGCCTGTTTTTTTTAGTATTCCGGCAATGTCACGACAGGCTGCATCGTACCAGTCGGAAGGATTCTGTTCCGCTCTGCCGACGGACGGATAGCGAGTTGGGTATTCTATCGTTTCGGTAGCTGCCACTTCACCGTTTTCATCGAGCAATGTTGCTTTTGAGGCACCGCCGCCGAAGTCTATTCCAAGTACATATTTCATGTTTTCTCCATACAAAAACGTAGTGCTGTCTGTCACATCTGTCAGGCGCCGATTTTTTCCGAACCTGATGAAGGATTCATGATCACTTTAACTCGTAAAGGATTAAACAGCTTTCGGGAACTTGAATTTTAAATTTTATGTTGTCTATATAAACGGTGCAGAAATCATCAACGTGACTGTCATTGTAAATATACAGGAGGATTTTCCCGTCAGGATTTTTCACTGCCAGCGTCATTAAATGTTTCTTTGCAGACGATGTATAAAGCACGGCTGCATTTTTGTCTATATAGTGCGAAAACATATAACTTTGGGTATAAACGCCGCGCTTTTCAATTCTGTTATCAGAAGACCGGAAGAGCGTTGAATTGCATCCGAAATCGCGGGCAAAATACGGTCCTCCGTTTTCATCAAGAATCATATTCCATTCAACAGAACCGTTAGCCCAGTTATCGAGAACGTCAATATATTCGGTGCAGTAATGTCCGAAGAACTTGGAGCCCAGCCCGTGACAGAACTCGGTTTCGATAAGAAGTTTATCCGGATAAAAATCATGCATCATCTTAAGCTCGCCGAGATGCTGTCCTGAATACCAGTGAAACGCGGTTCCGCACACTTTATTGCCGGTCTTTTCAAATACGGTTTTGGCATGCGGGTACATACCGCCACGGTTGAAATCCCAGCACAGAATATTTACATGCCACGAAAGGTTTGAATTAAGCTCATCTGCCAGGATGTCAATAAAATCAGCCATATCCTCAAAGGTGAATTCGCAACTCTGCCATTTCTGTTTGCGGGGCTCGTTCATTGGCGTGATATAGTCAATACGCACACCCTCTTTATCATATTCCTCAAGGAACAAACGGAAATATCTGGCGAAGACAGGGTAGTATTCTTTTTTAAGCTGTCCGCCGTGAATAAGTTCATCTGTTGTTTTCATAAACACCGGAGGACTCCAGGGGGATGCAAGCAAAGTAATCTTCCCTCCGGTATACTCCAGGGCATCTTTGACAAAGGGAATAATATATTTTTTATCCCGTTCAATGCTGAATGTCCTGAGCTCGGGGTCATCATTTTCCACATATGTGTATCCGTCAAGAGAAAAGTCGCTCGAACCCATACAAAGGCGGCAAAAATTATACCTCAGTCCGTTTTGGCCGAACAAAAGATCAAGAGCCTTCTTTTTTTCGTCCTTGTCAAGCTGTGCATAATTGTAAGCCGAAGCCTCGGTAAATGCACCGCCGAAGCCGATCACAGTCTGCTTTTCCTCATGATATATTTCGACCCTGTCGCCTCCGGCCCATTTGTTTATCGGGTCACTGTTATCGGTTATCTCTTCAAAGCGTGACGGGACGATTTCCCCGTCACGCCAGATATGTTTATCCAGAATTATCATTTTTTTCTCCGTGACTGCTGAAATATCATATGTTCTCCGGTAGTATGCAGATGTTTTCTCCGGTAATGCCTGCGACAGCACCTTTGGCAATCAGAGCTGCATTATCATTATGCGCTATGAGCCATTTGTTTATCTTGAAAAGATATCTGTCCTCTGTCGGATTCACAAGCGGTAAATTTGTCCCGGACAGAAGACCGACGAAACAGCCAAAGCCGCCCGCATCTCTTTCAATGGGACAAAAGTGCAGAGTGGTAGAATAAATCTCAACCGTCTGTCCTCTGTGAACGATGAAAGCTTTGGCCTTTGACGAATCAATTGTTTTGTCAGCCGATAGTTCTCTTATATCCGCGAGCAAAAGCACGAAATCGTAAACGGCAACATTGATTTCAGAACACTTATGCCATTCAAAAGCATTAAGTTTGTTGTTGTGACCGTAGCAATATCCTTTTTGAACCGGAAGTCCTCCAAATACTTCTGCCATCATTTTATCGATTTTCGCAAGATTGGCAAAAGATGCTTCTTCGGTGACATATCTGCTGCCTTCTTCGGGTAAGGATATGCTCTGCGCCGCTTTGAGCAGTTCACTGGCATCGAAATCTATCACCTGTCCGAACTGTTCGAATTCTTTATCTGTTACATTGTAAATTTTCATTTATACTAATTACCGTTTGTCAGGAAGAACGTTCACATGCAAAAGATATTCAATAAACGTTTTCTGTGAAATGTGAGATTATTTGTTGAGCCAAAGGTGGTTGGGATCGGTGGTCATATAGAATCCTCTGTCTTTTCCTGCCATAATCCAAAGATAATAGCTGTCATAGCCCGGAGCCGAATGGAATGGATGATATCCGCGCGGTATTTCCACCCAGTCACCTGTCTTTACGGTGTACGTCTCATCTATATCGCCCTCCAGAGTATAAACCTTCTGAATTCCGAATCCCTCGGGACGCTTAAATTCATAATAGTAGATTTCCTCTGTGGCTGCCTCTGTCGGCATATTGTCATCATCGTGTTTGTGAGGAGGATAGCTTGCCCACTGGCCGCCCTTAACATATGCTTCACCGATATAAAGGATATCCGCACCTGTTCTTTCATCAAGAATGAAGTGGGCTTGTCTCTGCCAGCCGGGTTTGCCCATATCCTTGATGATCACGTCATCCGGGGAGATCAGTTTAGGCTCATGATCAGAAAATGCCGGGGATTTGGAAATGCATATCTCCGCTTCACCTACCGCAGTAATGGTAAAAGGCGTATTGCGGGGAATATAAACACAGGTGGCCGGTCCGTCAAATACGCTTTTTCTTCTGCCTATTTTTTCAAAAGAAAAACCCACACCGTTAACTGAACAATTGCCGCAGAGTATGAGAACTCCGTATTCCTTGCCTTCCTCGCGATAGCTCTTCTTTTCACCATCTTTGAGACGGAGCATATCTACCTCAACCAGCTTGCAGGAACTGTTTGACTGAGTCATAATTTCAGACTTACCGTATTGTTTAGTCCAGGTTTTCTTAAAGTTCATAACCGTTCTCCTTTAAAAATTCATATACTTTGTCCTTATGCGGAACTCCGTCGCGAGCTCTGAGACGGGTGCATTTTAATGCTGAAACAGCGCTTGAAAACACGCAGGCCGCTTCAGGGGTCATTCCGGTGACAATTGCATGGGCGAATGCCCCGTGAAATACGTCGCCGGCTCCGTTTGAATCAATTGTGTCGACATGGAATGCGGGATATCTTTTTAGTTCGCCGTTGTCTGTAAGCAGTATTCCACCATTTTTACCCTGAGTTACCACAAGAATCTTTGGCCGAAATCTTTCATAAAGTGCGATAGCGGCATCCTCGGCGTTTCCTTTGGCGGTAAAACGAATGGCAAAATCCTCTGAAGGAATAAGGATATCCGTGAGCTCAAGAAGACGCTCGATTCCGTCATACATGCCTCCGGCATCGTATAACACGGGTACGCCGGCCTTTCTCGCCGTCTTCGCAGCAAGCACGGCATTATCCAGTTCATTTCCGTCAACCATCAGAATATCCGACTTCTTGATTGCTTCGATGTCCGCAGAATCCAGACGGAATGACGGAAGATTGGATTTGGTGAATACGCAGGTTCTCGAGCCGCTCTCCTCGGAAAGAAGAATGTAAGAGGAAAATGATACAGCACCGGGATCCTCTTTCACATAATCGCAACAGAGACCGAAGCGTTTCATATCTTCCAGCAGGAATCGTCCGGGTGCATCGCAGGCAAGAGCGCCTATATACGCGGCAGTGCTTCCGAGTTTGGCTGCCGCAACCAAACCGGTTGCGCATGGACCGCCTCCGCTGAGGGTAACACCATGTGCGCGCAACTTTGTATCTTCTACGGGAAAATGAGGTACTGTTATGAGCGTATCACATACATTCGCCCCAATCCCGACAATTGACGGATACATCATATGCGTCCTGTTGAACCGAGAAGACGCATCTTCTCTTCAGTGCATTTTTTGACTGATGCGGTCGCATCCTTCATGAATACATCCACGGCGACCTTGTCACGCGATGTTTCAAATACACTGTCGAGGAATGCATAGCAGAAATCTGTTCCGAAATTAATTTTGCGTATACCGGCCTTTATCGCAGCCTTTATCTGGTCATCCGGCACCCCCGAGCCTCCGTGAAGAACAAGCGCGGCTGAAGTGGCAGCATGAATTTCGGCAATGCGTTCTATTGCCAGTTTAGGAGCTTTCTTATATCTGCCGTGTGCAGTTCCGACCGCAATGGCCAGAGCGCACACATGTGTCTTATCCACAAAATCTTTGGCTTCCGCAGCCGTTGTGTACTCGGTTGTCTGTTCGTCTCCGTTGGCAGCGATGCCTACATGACCGATTTCGCCTTCAACTCCGATCCCCAGTTTTTCGCAATATTCGGCCACACGGGCGGTGACTGCTATATTTTCCTCTGTAGGATACAGAGAACGGTCTATCATGATGCCGCTTGCG
>JAKSPQ010000135.1 GCA_024404665.1 Clostridia bacterium | reverse complement strand
CGTGCCCGCCGTTTATCAGGGCCGCAGTGGCGTCGGAGGAACTCTGCAGGCCGAGCTCGACCGTCAGCAGGGTATTTGCCGCAACCTCTCTCAGAAGGTCGCAGACGGGCTCTGAGAGGCAGTCTGCGCGCGTGGCGATATTTACCCCTACGATATCCGGAAGGCCCAGTACGGCATCATAGACCTCCTTCAGGCGCTCTGCGGGGGCATATGTGTTGGTGTGAGCCTGCAGATAGGCTATACAGGCGGATGTGTCCCATTTTGACGACAGCGCGTCTCTTCCGGCATCGTACTGATCCCGTATGCACGGAAGACGAGGGATGCAGTCGCCGCTGCCTCTCGGTGAGCAGTAAATGCAGCCCATACCGGTTTTGTCTATGTTCGGACATGAAAAGCCTGCGTCGAGCGGAATCTTGGCAACCTTTTTTCCGAAGGTCTTTTTGAGCCAGTAATCATAAGTGTAATAGCGTTTGTTGGAATCGCTGTTCGGAAATGGATTTGTTTCTCTCTGTGTCGGCATTTTTTCTCCGGTGAGGTTATCCGCGCTTCCGGCACACGTTTTTTTGCGCGTGTGTCCGGCGCCTGAAATTCTGAAAAAGAGGCTGAAAATCACGGCTTTTCCGTGGGTTTTGCAGCCTCTTCGTTGTGTGACCGGCAGCGGCCGGTTTTTTATTGCGCCTTTTCGGCGGCAAGAAGTTTATCTAATGCGGCGATTCTTGCGCAGACCGTAAGAACCTTCATCGCGGACTCAACGTCTGCGTTGGAGGGATAGGTGGGCGCGATTCTGATGTTTGAATCGTCGGGATCTATTCCGTAGGGATATGTTGCGCCTGCCTTAGTGAGCGTAACGCCGAGGGACTTGCAGAGATCGTATGTTCTCCTGGCGGTTCCGGGCATGAGGAACAGCGATACGAAATAGCCTCCGCGGGGCTTTGTCCAGGTTGCTATGCCTGTGTTGGCAAGATCGTTCTCAAGGGTGGAGAGAACGATTTCGAACTTGGGACGGATTATTCCGGCAAGGTCCTTCATATGCATGCGGATACCGTCGGCGGAGCCGAAATATCTTACGTGTCTTATCTGGTTTATTTTGTCAAAGCCTATTGTCTGAGTGTTGAGAATCGGCTTGATCTGTTCAAGGTTGTGCTCGGAGGCGGCGAAAATGGCAACTCCGGAGCCGGGGAAGGAAATCTTTGACGTGGAGGCGAAATAGAATACCATGTCCTCCGAGCCCTGCTTTTTGCATTCCTCGAAAATATCGAGAAGCTGAACGTCCTTACCGAAGAGACCGTGGACAGCGTATGCGTTATCCCAGAAAATTCTGAAGTCCTGAGCGGCGGGCTTGAGAGCCGCAAAGCGCTTTACGGTTTCGTCCGAATAGGTTACGCCGTCGGGGTTGGAATACTTGGGGTTGCACCAGATACCCTTGATCGAAGGATCCTCGCTTACGAGCTTTTCGACCATGAACATATCGGGGCCGTCCTCGTGCATCGGAACGTTGATCATTTCGATGCCGAGGGACTGGGTCATTCCGAAATGTCTGTCATATCCCGGGACGGGGCAGAGGAACTTGATCTTGTCCTGCTTGACCCACGGTACGCACTTGCCGTCTCTGCCGACGGTTCCGTAGAGCATGCAGCGGACAAGAGTGTCATACATCAGGTTGAGGGAGGAGTTACCGGCGACGATGATCATCGATTCCGGTATTCCGAGCAGGTCCGAGAACATTTTTTTTGCCTCGGGAACTCCGTCAAGGAGACCGTAGTTTCGGTAATCGAAGCCGTCTGCCGAACGGACGTCGGCTGCCGTAGAAATACAGTCGAGCATTCCGGTGAGCATATTCAGCTGGGTCATACCGGGCTTTCCGCGGGACAGATCGAGGGAGAGATGCTTTGCGGATATCGCATCGTATTCCTTTTGGAGTTCGTTTCTTTCAGCTTCGAGCTGAGAACGGTTCATACCTGAGTAAAGCATTGTTGTTTTCCTTCCTCTGCCTGACGTCTCGCCGACGAAATCAGCGGCAGAATCAAAGATTAATCGTTGAATTTATCAGAAATCTGCGTTTCCGGTTGTTCTCGGGAAGGCCTCGACATCGCGGATGTTGGCCATTCCGGTAACGTACATAATCATTCTCTCAAAGCCGAGACCGTAGCCTGCGTGCTTGCAGCCGCCGTATCTGCGGAGATCGCAGTACCAGCTGTAATCCTCTGGCTTGAGGCCGAAGCGGTCGATGGCTTCCTCTAGCTTGTCGAGACGCTCTTCGCGCTGGGAACCGCCGATGAGCTCGCCGATGCCGGGAACCAGCATATCCGCTGCGGCGACGGTCCTGCCGTCATCGTTCTGGCGCATATAGAAGGCCTTGATTTCTCTGGGATAGTCGGTGACGAATACGGGTCTCTTGAAGATTTCCTCGGTGAGGAAGCGCTCGTGCTCGGTCTGAAGATCGATGCCCCAGCTTACGGGATAATCAAACTTGTGTCCGCTCTCCTCGAGAAGCTTTACGGCTTCCGTATAGGTTACGCGGCCGAAATCGGAATTCGCTACGTGCTCGAGTCTCTCGATGAGGCCCTTATCTACGAACTGGTTGAAGAATTTGAGCTCCTCGGGGCATTCCTTCATTACCGATTTGATGACGTACTTGACCATGGCTTCTGCGGTGTCCATGTAGTCGCCGAGGTCGGCAAACGCCATCTCGGGCTCAACCATCCAGAATTCGGCGGCATGACGCTGAGTGTAGCTGCGCTCGGCTCTGAACGTGGGACCGAAGGTGTAAACGTTGGCGAAGGCCATGGCAAAGGTTTCGACGTTGAGCTGACCGGAAACGGTGAGACCGGTCTTCTTTCCGAAGAAGTCCTCGGAATAATCTATCTCGCCGTCGGGAGTTCGGGGAGGATTCGAGAGATCAAGGGTGGTTACCTGGAACATCTCTCCGGCGCCCTCGCAGTCGGAGCCCGTGATGAGAGGAGTATGAACATATACGAAGCCTCTTTCATGGAAGAAGCTGTGAATTGCGTAAGCAACTGCGGATCTAACTCTGAAGACCGCGCTGAAGGTATTGGTTCTGGGACGGAGATGAGCTATGGTGCGGAGGTACTCCATGGAGTGGCGTTTCTTCTGAAGCGGGTAATCGGGAGTGGACGCACCCTCGAGCGCGACCTTTACGGCCTTCATTTCGAAGGGCTGCTGAGCTCCGGGAGTGAGCTCGATGACGCCGGTGCAGACGAATGAGGCTCCGACGTTCTGTTTGGTCATTTCCGTGTAATTATCGAGCTTGTCGGCTTCGAGAACCACCTGAAGGTTTCCGAAGAAAGAGCCGTCATTTAAGGTGAGAAAGCCGAAGGTATTGCTGGCTCTGATGGATCTTGCCCAACCGGCAACCGTTATCTCCGTGCCGGCGAACTTTTCGGGA
Organism: Clostridia bacterium; assembly: GCA_024404665.1. Taxonomy (GTDB): domain Bacteria; phylum Bacillota; class Clostridia; order Oscillospirales; family CAG-272; genus CAG-390. The sequence continues at coordinate 3,024 of JAKSPQ010000135.1, read as the reverse complement.
GCTTCGTAAAGCTCTTTTACAGTGATGCGTTTCATGTCTTTCGATTCCTTTTTTGAGAAATTGGGTTTTGATTCCGGCTCGAAAACGGAAATGCGGCCGCGTCAAAAAACGACAATAACCGCAAACCGCTCCCTAATTATATCACATAAGCCGGAATTTTACAAGTATTTTTGATTAAAAAATTCAAAAAAACAAATTTGAACGGCTAAAAAACGGATTTGGCTCCGTTTTTTGAATTTAGACGGGGTCATTTCCCCCAAAAAGTTCTGAGCTCGTCTCTCAGTAATGCCGTTTCCGAGAGGTATTTCATATTTGACCAGCCGGGCGGCATGAGCTGCCTGTAGCGTTCCTCCGAATAGCGTGGATCGACGAGAATCACGCAGCCGCGGTCGGTGTCGCGCCGGATTACTCTGCCGGCTGCCTGAAGAACGTTGTTCATTCCGGGATAGACGTAAGCGTAATCGTATCCGTTTTCGCTTTTTACGTCGTAATACTCCTTTATGATATTTCTCTCGGCCGACAGTCCGGGAAGACCGGTGCCGATGATGACGGTGCCGATTAGTCTCTTTCCGGGAAGGTCTATGCCCTCTGAGAACGAGCCCCCGAGAACGCAGAAGCCAACGCGCAGAACGCCTCCGTCATCCGCAAAGAAGCCGATGAAGTCCTCCCTGTCGGAGCGGCTCATTCCGGGCTTCTGGATTTTAACCCTGACCTTCGGATATTTTTCCGTAAAGCAGTCCGCCACTGCCGAAAGGTATTTGTATGACGGGAAGAAGACGAGATAGTTTCCCGCCTTTGCCGAGCATACCGATGCGATAACGGCCGTGATCTTCTTAACCGAGGCATCTCTTGCCTCCCATCTGGTATCCGCCGAGGTAAAGGCGGCCACGTACAGGTTTTCGCGCGGAAACGGGGAGGGAAGCGATATGCCGTATCCGTTTCCTCCGCTCAGAATATCGGAATAGTAATCCGAGGGGGTAAGCGTGGCCGAGAAGAAAACGGTTGCGTAGGCCTTTTCCGTAATTTCTCCGAGCCTTGCGGACGGATCGAGACAGAAGAGCTCCGCCGACGTGCGGCCCTTATCAAGCGAAATGTATGTTCGGTATTCCGGTCCGTATGCCTTGGCCGCATTCATCCACGACGAGCATTTTCTGAGCAGCGGTGATATCGCTGCGGCGGCCTCGGGATTGCTCCGGCGGACTGTTATGAGCCTGGTTTTCAGGCTGTCGCAGAGGACCGACACGGCATCGTCGGCCTGCTGAATGCGGGACGATGAGAAGTAATAGCCGGATTCCAGGCCTTCGTCGTCCTTGACCGACGTATCCGAGCACAGCCCGGCGCAGGATTTCAGGACCCGCTCGAGCCCGTCGAGCTCATAGGCAATGTCGGAGCCCTCGGGGACGGATGCCCGGGCCTCCGCCGTGCAGCCCTCGGAAAGGGTGGCGGAGAAAATATCGCGGGCGCGTTCGGGGAGGTTGTGGGCTTCGTCGATGAGGAATACGAAGCCGTCCTCCGAATCCGTTTCGAAGAAGCGCCGGAGCCTTACTGCTGGGCTGAAGGCATAGTTGTAGTCGCAGATCACTATGTCGCAGCGTTCGGCGAGATCAAGGGAGAGCTCGTACGGACAGATGCCGAAGCGTGCTGCGACGGAGCTTATCGCCCCGACTGAATAGCCCCTCCATTTCGAGAGCATGAAGGCGATGGCGTCATTTTTCGCGGCTTCGTAGTTTTTCATGAGCGGACAGCTTTTCGGATCGCAGACAAAGGACCTTTTTTCGCCTCCCCCGCATGCTTCGGGGCAGATCTGCTCCTTGGCTGCCAGAACTGCTGTGCGGCAGAGCGCTCCCGCAGCAAACAGCTTTCCGGCCGCGGCAAAGGCCTCGCGCCCGGTGCTTGCCTTGGCAGTAAGGTAAAAAATCCTCCGAAAGCCCTTTGCTTCGAGCGCCCGCAGAGCTCCGTAGAGCACGGAAACGGTCTTTCCTATGCCTGTCGGCGCCCTTGCGAAAAGCTTTTCTCCACGCTTAAGGGCGGTGTAGGTCTCGTCGATAAGCGTTTTCTGCCCGTCGCGGAGGGAGGAGAACGGAAATTTCAGACTTTTAAGTGAGGGCAGAACCTCTTCGTATCTTTCCTTTTCGAAGGCTCCGGCGGAAATATGCGGCGCCAGTAGTCCCTTAACCGTTCCCGAAAGCGAGACAAACGTCAGCTTCTTTTCGGCAGACGCGAATACGGAGGAATAATCCTCGTGAGCGGCAACGGTCCTTATGCAAATGTCGCAGCCCGAGTTTTTAAGGGACAGAAGATATGCGAGAACGAGCGCGCGGCCGGACGGCGGTCCCGCCTTGGAGGCGCCTGCGACGAATTCGAAAAGAACGGGGAGGGAGTTTTCTCCCTCGCAGGGATACAGAACGGCATCGGCGCTGCCGTAAATGCGAAAGCGAAGACCGCCGCAGTCGATGTCGCCCTCAAGCCTTTCGGCAACGCGGGCCCTCTGTGAGCCCGAAAGCCTTCTTGCGGTTACGGCGGAGATCTCGGCGGGGAGTGAATGTCCGGTTATTTCTCCGGCTCCGATGAACACGGAGCCCGAAAAACCGTCGTAAACGTATTTCATTGTCCGTGTCCTCCTTTTCCTGCTGAGCTTAAGTTTGGATTTAAATAATGCCGCAAATCCGGCTTTTGATAAAGCCCTGAATCCGGTTTTTAATAAGAACTCAAATCTTGCTTTGAGTAATGCCGCAAATTCGTCTTTGAATAAAGACAAAAGACGGTTCTGAATAAGATTGCAAATCCGGTTTCTTTCTGAATTAAAATTCCGAATTAACAAAAAGTCTTTAATTCCGATACTGCAAAAAGCTTGTCGAATCAACAAATGAATAATAAAATAATATAATATTATATAACAAAATCATAAAAAAAACAAGACTTGTTTTTCTCCTGAAAGAAAAAAGCTAGTAGTGTTACAACCCATGTGAGACCGGGAAGCCGCCTTTTTGGCGGCAGTCGCGATGCGAAAGTCAATAGAGTGGA
>JAKSPQ010000134.1 GCA_024404665.1 Clostridia bacterium | reverse complement strand
CTTTCTTTTGTACCCATACGACCATTATACACCCGGTGTCAATTTTGGGACGCAGCCCACAATCTACTGCAAATTGTCTCCCTTTTTTCTTGATTTTTGTTGCCGTTTCTGCTATAATATATTATGTATAATTATTATTCAGAGGTATACACATGAATGCATCAAAACTTATCGGACTCATTGCCGACGGCGGACTCGACTCCCGTTTTGCCGAAATATACGGAGAAGCGGGTATCGCCGAAGCGTCAAAGAGATATACGGACGTTTTAAACAGCTTCGTTTCCATGTACGGAAGCGATCGCGATGTTTCGCTGTTCTCCGTTCCAGGAAGAACCGAAATATCCGGAAACCATACCGACCACAACCACGGAAAGGTCATAGCCGGCTCCGTATCGCTTGATATCATCGCCGCCGCGGCACCATCCGCCGGCTCCGTTATCAGAGTAAAAAGCGAGGGCTTCCCGGAGGACATCGTTGATTTTTCCGATTATTCCGAGCCCGACGAAAGTCTGTTCGGAAAATCCGCCTCCCTCATCGCAGGCTGCGTAAAGGGAATCTCCGACAAGGGCTTCAGTGTCGGCGGATTTGACGCCTGCACATCGTCGAATGTTCTCAAGGGCTCTGGACTTTCGTCATCGGCCGCCTTCGAGGACATGATAGGAACCGTTCTCAACCACATGTATAACGGCGGTGTCATAGATTTCGTCGAGATATCCAAGATTTCCCAGTTCTCCGAGAACGTCTTCTTCGGAAAGCCCTGCGGACTCATGGATCAGGTTGCCTGCGCAGCGGGCGGAATGGTCAGCATCGATTTTCTCGACCCCAAGCGTCCCGAGGTTGAAAGACTCGGCTTCGATCTTACAAAGGCAGGCTACAATCTCGTCATCATCAACACCGGCGGAAACCACGCCGATCTCACTCCCGACTATGCCGCTGTCCCCGCCGAAATGAAAAAGGCCGCCGCTTCCTTTGACGAGGAAGTTCTCCGCGACGTAAACGAGGATATCTTCGTATCACGCATTTCCGAGGTCAGAGCCGAGGCCGGCGACCGCGCCGTTCTCCGCGCCCTCCATTTCTTCAGCGAGAACAAGAGAGTGGACGCCATGAAGAACGCCCTGAATGACGGCGATATCGGAGTATTTCTCGACCTTATAAAGGAGTCCGGACGCTCCTCCTTCTGCTATCTCCAGAACGTATTCACCCCCTCCAACGTATCCGAGCAGGGTGTATCCCTTGCCCTCTGTCTCCTTGAAAGAGTGCTCTCTCACACAGCCCGTCCTTCCGCGTGGAGAGTTCACGGCGGAGGCTTTGCCGGAACCGTACAGGCCTTTGTTCCCTCTGAAAACGTGGCTGAGCTTAAGGAAACCATATCCGCCGTATTCGGTGAGAAAGCCGTATATCTTCTTACGGTCAGAGCCGTAGGAGCCTGCAGAGTATTCTGATACGCAATGAGCAAATCCAAGAAAAGCGGAAAAAAAGCCGCGGCTCCGCTTACCGCCAAAAAGGACAAAAGCAATTCAGGGGGGGTAAAGCTGCTTCTTAAAACAGCCGGCTTCTGTCTGCTGTCATCGCTGGTTTATTTCTCCCTTCAGAATTCGCAGCTTCTCTGGAAGCCCGCGATTATTCTGTGGATCGCAGCCGCCTCCGTCACCATTCTTGCATATTTCATCATAAACAAGGGCTTTTCCGAAAACAATCTAACGGTTGAAATGCTGTCCGACCGTATGAGCCATGAGGAAAAGCTGGCCTTCATCGAGCACGCCGAGAACAGAAAGAAGAAAACATCCTGGATGCTTATTCTCTTCATTTCGCTCATAACCCCTCTGATGATAGACCTTATCATGCTGTTCACCGTCGACGGCATCCTGTCTAAGCTCTGATATGCTGGGACTGAGGATAATCGCCGTAGGCGGGCAGAAGGAAAAGGATTATTCCGCCGCCTGCGACGAATACGTAAAGCGCCTCGGTGCCTTCTGCAGGCCGGAAATCATAGAGCTTAAGGAATCGCGTCTGCCGGATTCGCCGTCAGACAGCGAGACGGCGGCCGCTCTCGCCGACGAAGCCCGGAGGATCCTCGAAAAAATACCCGACAGGGCCTTCGTCGTCGCTGCCGCGGTAGAGGGAAAAATACTGTCGTCTCCCGAGCTCGCCGGCCGTCTGGAAGCCGCGATGCAGACACACCCGAACGTCTGCTTTGTCATCGGCAGCTCCTTCGGCCTTGACGATGCCGTCAAAGCGAGGGCCGATCTTCTCCTGTCATTCTCCAGAATGACTTTTCCGCACCGTCTGTTCAGAGTCATGCTTCTTGAACAGGTCTACAGGTCCTTCTCCATAATAAAGGGGACCGGATACCACAAATGAAAACCAAAGTAATTATCAGAAACATTATATCAAGGATTACGGCCGCCCTGCTTTTCTTCGCCGTCTGCCTGCCGGTCCTTGCATATTCGGCCGGAATGTTCACGATTCCGTTCATAAACTCAAAGCCTCCCGTTCCTCCCGTCGGTACGGAGGAGCTCAGCCGGATTGAGGATACGATAAAGGAGCTGACAAGCGGTCAGAACATCTCCGGAATCACTCTTCCGTCATCGGAACCCGTTTCCGGCACGGACAGCCCCGGCACCGAGGCTCCCGGCACAGCTACGGAAAGCGGACCGGCCTCGGATACGGAGACGTCCGGCGGAAACACTCCTCCGGCGCCCCCCTCGATGCAGGAGTATCTCTCAAAAGGCTACAGGCTCTCGTGGGACAGCTGGTCGGACTCCTTTGTGCTCGCCGAAATCGGGCTTGAGGAAGGCCCCGTCCCCGGCATAGGCACGGTATCGGATGTCACAAAGACGGTAACAGAGCGAAAGCCCATAGTTTATGAGGGCAACGGCATAGAGTTTCTCTCGTTCGTAACCTCCGTTGAAAACAGGAACTGCGTCGAGCTTTATATGGGCTTCATCATTGTGCCCGTAAAGAACGCCGATGCCACCGGTCTCTTCCCCGTTCCCTTCGTTCCCGAGGATGCCGAGGCCGTCACGGAGGCCGACGGAACCGTCGTTCCTCCCGAGCCCGTCACCGTTCCCGGCGTACGCGAACAGCTTACGGGCGTAGATGCCGTCGCCATTTATTCTTCCGAGGGAAGGCTCATCGGCATATATCCTTCAAAGGACATAGAACCCGCCTATACCCGCGAGGAGGGCGGCGCGCCGCTTTTCAGATATAAGGACGGATACATCAGGCTAAACACGGAAACCGGTGATTTCGAGGAATCGGATTACGTGGACGAGCGCGACAACCGCGGCCTGTATTTCGATTACAACCCGGATTTCGGAACTACCGACAACAATTATAAGAAATGGTCGGTCAAGGTGGATGTCACTCTTGCATACACCATAGACAAGGCATATCATTATGCCCGCTTCGGCATAGACTGGCGCATCACAAGGGCTCTGTACCTTGCGGACCCGGATTATGCGGAGATTGTCGCTAAAGAGGTGTCTCCCGGCCGCTACTACAACCTTCCGTTCAGAATGACGCTGAAGCAGGTCAAAAAGGACCTCGCGGAGGAAAGCAAAGCTGCGCTCACCGCAACCACCGAACCCGTAACCGAACCGCTCTCTCCGGAAACACAGGAGCCGATGACCGAAACGTCACCCGTGACCGCGGAGGATATCACGCCTCCGGAAGAGACTCTGCGGGAGCCTCCCGCGGAAACGATCGCGGAATCCGATGCAGTCCCAGGCAACGATACTCCGGACTCTTCTCCGTCCGCGGGCACTGACACAGGCAGCGATACCGTCGCCGCAGACGCCGGCACGGGCTCACCGGGCACCGAACCTCTTCCGGAGGACATAACGGTCCCTGAAACCCTTCCCGCGGCTCCCGGCACCGACAGCGAAAGCGTACCGCCCTCCGAAACGACGGCTGAAATATCCGACAGCGCTTCGGGCTCTGCCCCTGCGGACAGCGGTCAGGAGTCCGGAGCTTCCGGCAGCGATACCTCCGCCGGCATCGAGGACACAGTTCCCGAGGAAACGATCCCCGAAGAAACGACCGAAAACACGAAAATCGATGTCTCCACTGTTTTCTCCGCATACCGCTTTGCCTTCGGCAGAACGCAGCCTGTCATCGATTACACGGAAACCGGCAGCTTAAGCTCATATATGTCCGTTTACATCGATCAGCTCGTCACATGGCCGACATCGTACAGATACGCCAAGGCATACAATTTCAGAGAAGGCAGAGCCTACACCGTCGATGACAACGGAGTCGTCAGAATCATAAACATCTACGGCGGAAGCCCCATTTACGTCAATTACAATTATTATCCCGAACAGTTCGATATAGGCACATATGTGCGTTCGTTCTACATCGAGCCGTTTTACCGCGACGTATCCATGCTCGGCCATTTCTACTTTGACGAGGGTCTCATACGAATTCGCCACGTCGAGCAGCAGTCCCACAACACCTGCTACTACATCACTGACGAAGACATCCTTGTGGATATCTGGGGAAAGGCCTATGAGATTCCCACGGGCTTCAACCTTGTTTCCTATTCCGAGGGCATCCTTATCCTTGAAAGAAACGGTCTTTACGGCTGTTATCACAAGGACGGCTACTGGATTGCCCAGCCCATTTATTCAAGTGCCGAGCCCTTCATAGAGGGCCTCTGCGTCCTCGGACTGTCCGACGGAACCAAGGGCATGATCGACAAGAGCGGAAACATAGTTCTTCCGTTCGCGTATGAGCACATTACAAACGCCTCCTCCGGCGTCATCGCATGCTATTCGGCGGATACCGGCTGGAGAACTCTGGCAAAAATGAAAAAAGGCTGACATACAGCCGACTATCCGAAAAAGACACGCTTTTCCGGACACGTCAATTATTCTGTTATATTTTAACTGCAATAAAAGGAGAATTCATTATGGATCTTCAGAACCTGTTAAGATCGCTTGAAAACTGCCCCTGCGGCAAGGAGCACACCTTTGACACAAAGGTTGTCGAGATTTACAGCGGTCTTACCGCCGATGCCGGCAAAATTCTTTCGAAGGCCGGCTTCCCCAAGAAGCTTCTTCTCGTCGCCGACGACAACACCTTCGGCGTAGCCGAGGCCGAGGGCCTCACCGCCGCTCTCGAAGCCTCCGGCTTTGAGCTCAAGAAGCTGATTTACAAGAACATGAAATACGCCCGCATCGAGCAGGTCCGCGAGGTTGAAGCCCTTGCTGCCGATGTTGACGGTGTCATCTCCGTCGGAACCGGCTCGCTTAACGATATCTGCCGTGTTGCTACCTTTGAGCTTGACAAGAAGTTCTGCATCTTCGCTACCGCTCCCTCCATGGACGGCTTTGCATCGGACACTGCCCCCATCATCGAAAACAACTTCAAGAATTCCTGGAAGGCCAGACAGCCTATGGTAATTCTTGCCGATACAAAGATTCTCGCTGCCGCTCCCACCGAGCTCAAGGCTGCCGGCTACGGCGACATGGTCGCAAAGTACATAGGAATCGTTGACTGGAAGATTGCGAACCTTCTTATCGGCGAATACTACTGCCAGAACGTTGCGAACGTAACTCTCTCCGCCCTTCAGAAGTGCATAGATCTCACCGATAAGGTAACGGCAAACGATGAGGAAGCCGCCGGCGCGATCATGGAGGCTCTCGTTCTTTCCGGCCTCGCCATGAAGCTCGCACTCTCCTCCCGTCCCGCCTCCGGTGCCGAGCACGTCGTTTCCCACTATTGGGAATGCTACAAGGTCACACGCGGAATCTGGCCCGAATTCCACGGCAAGAAGGTCGGCGTAGCCACACTCATTATCAACAGAATGTACCGCAACATCGCCGAGAGAGTCACGGAGATCAATCCCGTTGCCGACAGGCCCGACTGGGACGACATCTACGCTCACTTTACTCCCGACCAGATTCCCGAGGTTAAGAAGCTCAACAATCCCTCCATCTGCGACAAGGTCGATCTCGATCACTTCAAAAAGGTATGGCCCGAAATCCGCAAAATCATTCTCGAGGATCTTCCCGACACCGATGTTCTCTATGACGAGATGAAGCGCGCAGGCTGCGCCACCGAGCCCGAAGAGGTTCACGTTGACAAGCAGCTCCTTGCCGACGGTCTCCGTTACCACAGCTACATGCGTTACCGCATCCTTGTCACAAGACTCATGCCCATGCTCGGTCTTGATCCCCTGGACTTTATCGACTGATCGGCAAAAGCGATAATATTGTATTAAAGCGTCCCTGCCGGTAATCTTCCGCGTCCTTACGGATGATTATCACAGAACACGTAACCGGAAGGCTTAAAGGCCTTCCGGTTACTCTTATTTCAGGCAAATCGTCTTTGGTTAACCCGGTTTAAACAAAATTTTAATATTGACATCAGTGTCATAATAGTGTATACTAATTTATGAACAAAAATTTCCAAGTCAACGGTCGCTGCGCAAGACAAATGCTTTCCGTCCGTTATTATCGGTTCGGAAAGTAATTCAATGCGTGTTCCTGCCGTTGTGCAGACTGTACGCGTTTTGTTTTGATAGCAGCG
>JAKSPQ010000133.1 GCA_024404665.1 Clostridia bacterium | reverse complement strand
ACACGCATTCGCAAATCAGACTGAACAGATCGTATTTCCATGCCATATATGCCTCGGGAGGACTTCCCGTAGGCCTTCCCTTCTCCGGTCAGGCCGAGGATGCCCGCGAGTTTTTTGATTCCGGCATCTTTGACGGTGTTCTTTTTGCCGGCGGCTGCGACATCGATCCCGCAAGATACGGCGAGGAAATCACCGGAAACGGCGTCGAAATCGTTCCGGAAAGAGACAGCTTCGAGCTTGAATTCGCCCGTCTGCTCCGCGGCACCGACATCCCCGTTCTGGGAATCTGCAGGGGAATCCAGTCGCTCAACGTCGCCTTCGGCGGCACTCTTTTTCAGGATATTCCCGGACACCGTCAGGAGGAGCCAGGGCGCGAAATGCCCTTTGAAGCCTCGGTGGTCCCAGACACTTTTCTCTGCTCGCTTCTCGGCGGCAAAACCGTCACTCACGTTAACAGCTTTCACCATCAGGCCGTAAAGGACGTCGCTCCCGGCTTTATTGCCTCGGCATATTCCGCCGACGGCTATGCGGAGGCCATCGAGCCCGAAAAACGCACCGGCAGATTCATGCTCGGCGTTCAGTGGCATCCCGAGCTTTTCTACGATGTAAGCGAGGATTCACGGGTCATTTTCAAAGCCTTCGTAAAGGCTGCCGGGTCAAAATAATCCCGGCGGATCAGATATAGAAACAGGGATACAAACGGTATCCGAAAAAACAGCCGCCTGTAAGGCGGCGCATCAAACGGAGATACAGCTATGAATTCTGAAGTCACGGTTATGAACTGCGTAATGATTTACGATAAAGAAAATGATACGGTCCTTCTGCAGAACCGCACAAAAAAATGGACAGGAGGCTGCTTCCCCGGAGGCCATCTCGAGGACGGAGAAACAATAGTCGGCTCGGCAGAGCGCGAGGTTTTCGAGGAAACCGGACTCAGAGTCACGGATCTTGTAGCCTGCGGCTTCGTTCACTGGGACAAGGGAGACCGGCACGAGCTTATTTTCTGCTACCGTACAGGCAAATTTTCCGGAGAACTCCTTCAGTGCAGCGAGGGCGTCAATTACTGGGTTAAACGCGAAAAGCTGACCGAAGAGCATCTTGCAAATTGGTTCAGAAAGCAGCTGCCGCTGTTTTTCGTCAACAGATACACGGAGCTCTCTCACATCAACGACGGCACCGGCAAATTCATTGTCACCTTCTCCGGCGAAAGCCCGCTGCCGGATATGCAAAGCCTGCCCGCCTTTGATACATTTAACGAAAACAGATAACCGGAGTTTGCACCTTGAAATCATTTGTTAAAAAATCATTTTTCAGAACCTTTGCCTGCTATACCGTTCTGACCTCGGTTTTCACCGTAATCATGATGCTCGGAAACGGCGCCGGATCCGGAATATCCGCTCTCAGAACCTTTCTCTTCCTCCCCTTCTCGCTTATTTTCGGCTTTGCCCAGACCCTCCTGACCGACGGAAGCATGAATAAAGCCGGCGCCATGGCTATCCACGCTCTGCTCCTCATTCCAGGCACATACTTCTGCATTTTTCTCCCCGTGGATATCGAAAACGAAGCGTCCGGAGCCTCGAAGTTTCTCCACTTCTGTCTTGTCTTTCTGGTTTACATAATTGTATCCGTAATTCTTTATCTCTTCGCCGGAAAGCTTAAAAGGACGATGGAGGAAGACAGGAAATACAGAAAATAAGTCGCTCCGACACAGCCGCCGACTCTCCTCAGTGAAAGCGCCTTCCATCGGATGCGTTTCAGGACACAGGCGGCATACCCCAACCGATAAAGTTTTGCCGAAATCACATTACATGCATTCGGACCGGAAAGGATTAATATGAAACTTCCAAGAGAATATGCGGAATTTGCCGCTGAAAAAGCAATTGAGCTGTTAAATATCGATTCCCCCACGGGCTATACACGAAAGGCCGCCGAGTGGGTTGCCGCCGCTTTTTCAGAGCAGGGGTGCCATGTTTCCATAACAAAAAAGGGCGCTGTTCTCATAGACTTCGGAGGTCCTTACACGAGCCGTGACGGCGCGGTTCTGTTTGAAGCGCACACGGACACACTGGGCGCCATGGTTGCCGAAATCAAGGGCAACGGCAGACTCAGGCTTACTCCTCTCGGCGGACTCAAGGCCTGCAACACTGAGACCGAAAACGTCAGGATACACACCCGTTCGGGTCATGTTTTCGAGGGGACCATACAGCTGAAGAACGCATCGGTGCACGTTAACAATTCACTGGATTCCACTGACCGCAGCTGGAACACCGTCGAGGTTGTCATCGATGAAAAAACCGAGAGTGCGGCGGAAACGCGCGCGCTCGGCATCGAGGTCGGCGATTTCGTCTGCCCCTACCCCAGAGCCCACATCACGGAATCCGGATACATCAAGAGCAGATATCTCGACGATAAGCTCTCTGTCGCCTGTCTTCTCGGACTTGCAAAGTACATTAAGGACTCATCGGCAACCCTTGAGAGGCATGTTTACGCTCTTGTGACAGTCTATGAGGAGGTCGGACACGGCGGCTCGGCATCAATTCCGGAGGACGTCACCGAGGCCGTAAGCGTCGATATGGGCTGCATAGGAGACGGCCTTTCCTGCACAGAGCGCATGGTATCAATATGCGCCAAGGACTCCGGAGGGCCTTACGACTACTTTGTGACGGGCGCTCTCATCGATGCCGCAAAACGCGAAAACGCGGATTATGCCGTGGACGTTTATCCATTCTACGGCTCCGATGTTGAAGCAACCCTGAGATCCGGGCATGACGTGAAGCACGGCCTCATAGGTCCCGGCGTATATGCGAGCCACGGCTATGAACGCAGCCACATTGACGGCGTATATGCGACCGTAAGTCTCCTGAAGGGTTATCTGAATATCTGATACACAAATACAATCCCGGCAGAGGGAACGGCGTTTTCCGTGTAAAAACGGAGATGCGCTCCTCTGCCGGGATTATTGTATTTTATTTCATCACGGCGGAAATAACATTGATTACTCCGCTGACGGCCATGAAGCCGTATACGCAATATCTGAGTTTTTTGGTGTCAAGTAGGCCGAATACCTTCTTGCCGATGATATTTCCGGCAATCATTCCGATAATTCCGAACGGAGCCAGAATAAACACGGCTTTGGTATAAAAGCCGCCCATAGCGATTCTGCAGACGTTCGAATAGATGTTTGTCATAAGGAAGTACATCTGAATCGTTGCGAGGTAAACGTCCTTGTCAGCAGATGTCTGAAGGAAATAAATGACGGCGGGGGGGCCGCCCATGGAAAACAGGCCGTTCATGGTTCCGGAGCCGGCTCCGAAAAGCAGACCGGAATACCAGTGAGGCTTAAATCTGATTTTCGACGAAAACAGCAGAAAATAAATGCTGAGAACGACAAGAAGCACACCGAGACCAATGAACAGCGGCTTCTGATTGACGGAGGATTTAAGGAAATACAGGCACGGAAAGGTCAGCGCAAAGCAGCCGATGAGCGGAAAAACCAAAGTCTTCCAATCGCATTTTTTTACTACGCTCAGAGCGACGTACAGCGTTGAGAAGAACGAAATAAGCGACGACAGCGCCGTTGCCTGAGCAAAGCTCGCCCCCATTATGTGAGGCAGAAACATCATTACAAGTATCCCGAAGCCGAAGCCGGATACCCTCTGAACAAATGCGCCGCTCAGAGTCACAAGGCAGATGAGCACCGCCTGAATCCAAAAATCCATCGTAAAATTCCGTAATCAATAATTATTTTCGTTTTTCCGCGTCCGGAAAGGCCGCTGCGGGTCGACATGCAGGCGGGGCTGTCAAAATTTAAAAATTCAGGCAGCCCCTCAGCATATTTACTTTATCAGTGCTCTTTTCTTCTTACGAGAGCCGTACCGCACACCGCAGCTATGACAACGCAAACGGCGGCAGCGGAGGCCCCGCAGCCATTCTTTTCGGTGCTTTCGGGAGCCTTTGTCGTAACATCGCCGGCAGCGGTTGCGCCTGCGGTTGTTGCTTCCCCGACAGGAGCTGTGGTTATTTCTTCTGTTGTGACGGCCTCTGTGGTTACAACGGGGGCGGCAGTAGTTTCGGCGTCAGTGGTTTCGGGGATTTCCTCGATCTTGTCGTCGGACTGACCGAAGCCCCTGTAAATCTCTATGTCGTAAACCGATACGGCCATACCGGTGTTGTACTGATAGAAATACAGGCCGAGATTGTCCGTGGCAAAGAACGGGATGTCGCCTTCCTCGGTTTCGTCGATGAGAACGTACTTGTTGTTCTTATCCATTGCGTAAATCTTGAGGGTCTGCTTCTGACCGTTGACCTCGATGCAGTATCTCTGCTCGGAAACGCCGGTTGCGGCAAAGGTATCGCCCTCGACGTTGAAGCTGGTGTCGGCAAATGTGATGTAATCGTGACCTGCGATGGAGCTTGTCTTGTTAAGGATTCTGACCTTGTTCGAGTATCCGTAAATACCGTAGACGTCATCTACGAACACACCGAGGTTTCCGTCCTTTTCATACTCGGTCTTATCTCTGTACTCGGTAAAATAAATGGTATAAGCGGTCTTTTCGTTGAGGGGGAGACCTTCGAACTCGCCGCCGAATCTGTTCTGAGCCTTATCGGTTCCGGACGTAAAGGTTGCCTTGCCGCTGTTGAACTGATCAACGGTTACGATAAGGTTTCCGGCGCCGGTCTGCTCGGGCTTCCAGATTGAATTATCGGAGAAATCAACCTTGTAAAGGAGCTCTCCGTCTACGGATTTGTCATAAAGGTTTTCCTCTGCGAAGGCAGGCAGGGCGGCGGCAAACAGTCCGAAAACCATCACTACCGCAGTGATAAACGACAGTACTTTTTTCATTCTTTTTTTCCTTTCTGTTGTTGAATGATATTTTGTTTATTTTTATTTGAGAGGAAGCTTATTCTGGACAGCGGAGCCTACGGTATAGGGTATCGGGAATATTGTAGTTGAGCCCTCGGTTCCGGCAACATATACTTCCTTGAAGTTCGGGTTGGTAGTCTTATTGAGCAAAACGGCGTTGAAGGCTCTTGCGGAAGCAGTGGGATAGTAAGAGTCTCCGCAGGGCCATACGAGCGTTGCGGGAGCGATGGCTCTGTAGGCATCCATGGTACCCTTGTCGTTGCCCCAGGTAGTGGCGCCGTGGTGAGCAACCTGGAGGAGGTCGCATTTAAGATATGAGCCGAACATCTTCTTTGAAATCTCAAAGCCGTTTCCTGTGGCGTCTCCCGTGCTCATATAGGTGGTAACCTTTCCGGTTAAGGGATCCGTAAACGTCATCTTGAGAATAATCGATGTGGTATTGAGAGCGTTGCAGAGCTGAGGCCCAAAGCTTTCGATGGTGTAAAGCACCTCGATGTCAAGGTCGGCAAACTTATAAACGTTTCCTACGTGGGCAATAATCTTGTCCGCCTTAAGGGAATCGGCTGCCGTTACGGTACCTGTCCAGTTTCCGCCCTCGCCGGTCGACCAGTTGGTGGAGCCCTTGGAGAGGTAGGTGTTTACGGAGAGATTTCTCTCCTCTTCGGACATGAAGTTGTAAATAAAGCGCTCGACTGTGGTCTTATTGCTCGAGAATCTCGAATAATACTTGTTGATCATACCGTTGTGGTCGCTGTGGGGATGGGTTACAATCCAGGCAGCGATCTTCATTCCGCCGTTTGCATCGGCATATGCGGCGGACTGCGATTTGATATTGTTGATTATGATATCGGCATGCTCGGCCTTTGTGAAGCCGCCGTCGACGACGATGAATCTGCCGTCGGTGAGTCGGATAAGTATCGACATACCGTTCGCAGCCTTGGTTCCGTCGCTCTTTACGTACTCAAGGCCCAGCATCGTAATCTGCGAAGTTGTTACGGGCTTGAATTCGTTTTTAAAGTTCAGAGCCTCGACTGACGCCTCGGAATAGGGCTCCTGTATGATTCTGACTTCGCCCTTGTAGTAATAAAAGCCTACGTTGTAGATGTATTTGTCGTTGGCGTAAGCCGCAAACGAGTTCTCGGTGATGTCATGCGAAGCGCAGAGCTTCATGCCGCTGTCCTCCAGCTTCTTGAGGTACGCCTTATAGTCATCGATGCTGGTGTTTGCGACAATGATTTCCTTGCAGTTGTCTCCGGGGTTGTAATAGGTGATAAGACCGCCGTTGTCAAACATGGGGATTTCGGCAAGTCTCGAATCGACCTTGTTCTTGAAGCTCATGGAGCGGTCAAGAGCAAGATTGCCCTCACCTCCGGAAATACCGGCAGAAACAAGATTGTCCGAAAGGATATCCGCAGCCTTTGTGATTCCGGCCTCTGTAAGACCAACGGCAACTATCTTGTTGCCCATAACCTTTACCGCATACTCGCCGTAATTGATCTGGCTCATAAGCTCGGCTGTTTCAGGATAATTTGTCGCGCCGACGAGAATCTCTATGGCGTTCGAATCGTGGGTTCCGTCCTTGGACCAGTCGGTTCCGAGCTCGATGACTTCCTTTGTAAATCTCGCAAAGGACTTCACAATCATTTTGGCTGCCGTTACGGCGGCAGACGAGGAATCGTCGCCGTCAGGACGAAC
>JAKSPQ010000132.1 GCA_024404665.1 Clostridia bacterium | reverse complement strand
AGCACAGTATCCCAAAAAAAGCATAATTTAAAAGAATACTTATAAAAAGGAAATACAGACAATGAACGATATCAAAGAACGTCTGCAAAACATCCTCGGCGAAGCTCTTGAGCAGATCAAGGCAGAAACACAGGATCTCGAGCAGATCAGAGTCAAATATCTGGGAAAGAAGGGCGATCTTACCCGGGTGCTCCGCGGAATGGGTTCCCTCTCTGCGGAAGAACGCCCGGCGGTAGGTCAGTACGCCAACAACGTCCGCGCCGATATCGAAGCCGCTCTTGAAAAGAAAAAGCAGCAGTTAAAGGAATATCAGCTTCAGAAGAAGCTCGCGGAAGAAAAGCTCGACGTAACCATGCCCGGTGAAAAGTTCGAAATCGGACACCGCCATCCCCTTACGCTCGTAAGACGCGAGCTCGAGGACATCTTCCTGGGGCTCGGCTTCTCGATAGCCGAAGGTCCCGAGGTTGAATACGATTATTACAATTTCCAGGCCCTTAACATCCCGCCGAACCATCCCGCAAGAGACACTCAGGATACCTTCTATATCACCGACAAGATTCTGCTGAGATCCCAGACCTCTCCGGTTCAGGCCAGAGTCATGGAAAAGCAGCAGCCGCCCATCAGAATCATCTCTCCCGGCCGAGTTTACCGTTCGGACGACGTTGATGCCACCCATTCGCCCCTCTTCCATCAGCTCGAGGGTCTTGTTGTAGACACGGGCATCACCATGGGCGACCTCAAGGGAATTCTTGAGCTCTTCGCCAAGACGACGTTCGGCGAAGAAACCAAGGTAAGATTCAGACCCCACCACTTCCCGTTCACCGAGCCGTCCGCCGAGGTCGACTACTCCTGCTTCGCCTGCCACGGCAAGGGCTGCCGTCTGTGCAAGGGCGAGGGCTGGATTGAGATTCTCGGTGCCGGAATGGTTCACCCCAAGGTTCTCTCCGGCTGCGGCATCGATCCCGAGGTTTATTCCGGCTTTGCTTTCGGTTTCGGTATCGAAAGAATCGCCATGCTTAAATACCATATCGACGACATGAGACTGCTGTATGAAGACGACATGCGCTTCATCGGCCAGTTCTGAGAAAGGAGCAAGAGTATGATTTTATCACTTGAATGGCTGAAGGAATTCACCGATATCGGTAATACAGGTGTTAAAGAATTCTGCGACAGAATGACAGATACCGGCTCAAAGGTCGAATGCTTTGAAATACTCGGAGAGGACATCGTAGGCGTAAAGGTAGGCCGCATTGTTTCCGTTGCAAAGAACGAAAACTCCGACCATCTTCAGGACTGTCTTGTAGACGTCGGCGGAGACAGAAACCTCTCTATCGTTACCGGCGCTCAGAACATCTTTGAAGGCGCGATAGTCCCCGTAGCAGTCGCCCCCGCAATTCTGCCCGGCGATGTAAAAATCAAGGCCGGCAAGCTCCGCGGAACTCTTTCCGAGGGTATGCTCTGCTCCATCGGCGAGCTCGGTCTCACCCTCCACGACATGCCCGATGCCATAGAAAACGGCATTCTTATTCTCGGCGAGGAATTTGCGGACTCCATCGGCAAGGATATCAGGGAGGCTCTCATGCTCTCCGACACCGCCGTAGAGTTCGAAATCACCCCCAACAGGCCCGACTGCCTCTCCGTCATCGGTCTTGCAAGAGAGGCCGCCGTATCCTTTGATACTCCCCTTAAGCTTCACAAGCCCGTTGTAAAGGGCTGCGGAGACGGCGACAGCATCTCTTCGTATCTCTCAGTAAAGGACAACGCTCCCGACCTCTGCCCCAGATATACCGCGCGTGTCGTTAAGAACGTTAAGATAGAGCCCTCTCCTCTGTGGATGAGAGCAAGACTCAGAGCCTCCGGAGTACGCCCCATAAACAACATCGTAGACATTACAAACTATGTAATGCTTGAATACGGCCAGCCCATGCACGCGTTCGACTACAAGTGCCTCACAGGCTCCGCCATCACCGTAAGACGCGCAGCCGAGGGCGAAAAGTTCGTATCCCTCGACTCCAAGGATCACACCCTGAACGCAGACGCGCTCGTCATCGCCGATGACGTCAGAGCGGTCGCTCTTGCCGGCGTAATGGGCGGTGAGAACAGCGAGATCACCGATACAACAGCCACAGTCGTTTTTGAATCCGCGAACTTTGCCGGCGCCTCCGTCCGTGTGACCGCTAAGAAGCAGGGCATGCGCACCGATGCCTCCGCAAGATTCGAAAAGGGCCTCGATCCCGAAAACACCATTCCCGCCATCGAAAGAGCCTGCGAGCTCGTTGAGCTTCTTGGCGCCGGAGATGTAGTTGAAGGCATGATCGACGTTTATCCCGGAAAGACCGAGCCACGCACCATCGCCTTTAACCCCGAAAAGATCAACCGCTTCCTCGGAACAGACATCGACGAAGCCTTCATGAGAAAGACTCTCACCGATCTTGAATTCAGATTCGACGGCTCGAACGTCCTGGTTCCCTCCTTCAGAAACGATGTTGAAGGCAGCGCCGACCTTGCCGAGGAAGTCATCAGAATGAAGGGCTACAACACAATCGAGTCCTCCGCCATCTGCGCTTCAACCACCGCGGGCACCCGCACTCCCAAGCAGCGCTTTGAAATGAAGGCCGAACAGACTCTTCTCGGTCTCGGCATTTCCGAAATCCAGACCTTCTCCTTCATCAGCCCCAAGTATTACGACAAAATCGGTATGGACAGCGACGATGCCCGTCGCCGCTCTGTCGTGATTTCCAATCCTCTCGGAGAAGACACCAGCGTAATGCGCACCACCGCCCTTCCCTCTATGATGGAGGTTGTGGCCCGCAACCAGAACTTCAACAACGAAAACTGCCGTCTGTACGAGATGGCTACCGTTTACCTTCCCAATGAAAACCCCGAGCTGCTTCCCGAAGAGCCTACATCCCTTACGGTTTCAATGTACGGTAACTGCACCTTCTACACACTGAAGGGCGTTATAGAGGCTCTCACAGGCGCTCTCGGCTGCAAGGTAACATACTCCGCCGTAAAGGACAATCCTACCTTCCACCCAGGAAGATGCGCAGCCCTTATAGGTCCCAACGGCGAAAAGCTCGGTGTGTTCGGTGAGATTCATCCTACCGTTGCCGCAAACTACGGCTTCCAGACAACAGTATACGCCGCAGAGATCAGCGTTCCCGCCCTCTTTGCCATAGCAGAGGGCGTCATCGAGTATAAGCCTCTGCCCAAGTATCCTGCCGTAACCCGTGACTTCTCCGCGGTATGCGATGAGGAGCTCGAGGTTGGCAGCATTGAGGCCTCCATCGTCGCCGCCGTAAAGAGCGAGAACAAGATTCTCGAGGGGATCAGAATCTTCGATGTTTACCGCGGAATTCAGGTCGGCTTGGGACGCAAGAGCGTTGCCTTCAGAGTTACGTTCAGAGCCGATGACCACACCCTCACTCAGGAAGAGAGCGACGCCGTCTCCGCTGCCATTCTCGAGAAGCTCAGAGCCGATCTGGGTATCACTCTCAGACAGTGATGTCAGAAAACAGAATTCTGTTAGACAGAACGACATCCGATGCGAAGGGCACTGCCGAATGCGGCAGCGCCCTCGCCCGGATGATTATGTCGGACAGTACTCTTCCGACCTTTGTCTGCCTGGACGGCGATCTGGGAACCGGCAAAACGGTCTTTGCCAAGGGCTTTGTATCGGCAGTCGATCCCGGCGCCGATGTAACGTCCCCCTCATATACGCTTGTAAACGAATACACCTGCGGCTCCATACCGATCTTTCATTTCGACGTATATAGAATAAAAAACGGCGACGATCTCTACTCCACGGGATTTTACGACTATCCCGAGGACGGGATAATCCTTGTGGAATGGGCGTCTCTCATAGATTACGCTCTCCCCGCCGAAAGAATTGAAATAAAAATCGTGAAAACCTCTCCGAAGGATAACCCAGCGGAAAGAAGAATCACGGCTGTAATTGTAACGGAATGATTATTTATGCCTGCGACAGTACCGCGGGGACAGCATCGGTCGCGCTCTGCGACGATGAAAAGCTCCTTGCGGAATTTACATTAAACGGCGGAAACACCCATACCGAGACATTGCTTCCGATGACGGAAACAATGTTCGCCACACTCAAAATGAGCATCGACGACGTTGATCTCTTTGCCTGCTCTGTCGGTCCGGGTTCTTTTACCGGTGTCAGAATAGGCGTGTCCACAGTCAAGGGGCTTGCTTTCGGAAAAGGAAAGCCCTGTGCCGCCGTCTCCACTCTCGAGGCGCTGGCGATGAATCCCAAGAAAGAGCTTATTGAAGCCACTGACAGCATCATCTGTCCGTGCATGGACGCAAGGCGCGGTCAGCTGTACAACGCGCTCTTTGATTACGAGGGCGGAATTCTTAAAAGACTTACGTACGACAGAACCGTTTCCGCATCGGCTCTGAAAGAAGAGCTTATTAATTCCGGCCGCACCGTCTATTTCTGCGGTGACGGCGCCCACATTATGGAAAAGCAGTTTTCTGAAGGCTTCGCTAAAAATCTTATGATACCTACGGATGAAAAATCAAGGTATCAATCGGCTTTTTCGGTAGCATCGGCTGCACGTCTCGCCGCCCTTAAGGGAGAAACGGTAACTGAAGCCGAGCTACGACCGGTCTATCTTCGTCTGCCTCAGGCAGAACGGGAAAGACTGGAAAGGCTTTCACTGCAGGCTTCCAAGTAAACAAAAAAACAAACGGAAGGAATAATTAAATGAAGAAAATACTCATCGGATGCGACCATGCCGGTTTTCCGGCAAAGCAGCCTCTTATAGATTATCTTACCTCCGAAGGCTACGAGCTCATCGATTGCGGCACATACACCGCAGACAGCTGCGACTATCCTCTCAATGCTCACGCCACCTGCAAGCGCCTGCTAAACGGCGAAGCCGAGTGCGCGATTCTTATCTGCGGCACAGGCATCGGAATCTCAATTGCCGCCAATAAGCACAAGGGAATCCGCGCCGCTCTTTGCGGTGATCTTTACTCCGCCGAAATGTCAAGACAGCACAACGCAGCCAACGTACTCTGCATGGGCGCAAGAGTCATCGACATAGAGCTCATGAAGCAGATTGCCGATAAATTCCTGACCACAGACTCTCTTTCTACTGACAGACATGTAAGACGCCAGCAGCAGCTTTCGGCTATTGAAGACGGAACCATAGACGATTTATCCTTTTGAATCGTACTGTAACAGCTTCACTTCCCATAGGCCGAAAATAATGACCGAAGAAAACAGAAGTATACTTAAGCAGGGCGCCGAGGCCCTGAAGGAAGCCTGCGGTAAATTAAAGAACCGCTTCACGACCGCAATAATCGTTGCGGCAGGTGAATCCACACGTATGGGAGGACCCGTTCCGAAACAGTTTTTGCCGATTTGCGGAATGCCGGCCGTTGTTCATGCATTAAAGGCCTACAACGCCTCGGCTTACATTGATTCCATAGTTGCCGTCGTACGTAAGGAAGATACCGACCTCTACAGGGAATATGCGGACAGCTTCGGCATTGACAAGCTGAAGATTATAACCGAGGGCGGAGAAACCCGTCAGGATTCCGTACTCAAGGGTGTCGAAGCAATAGAACACGATGCCGTTCTCGGCAAGAAAACGGCCTACATCGCAATTGCCGACGGTGCCCGCCCGCTTACAACTCCTCAGATGATAGACAGCGTCTGCCTTGCCGCATACAGATTCGGCGCGGCAACGGCCGCCTCGCGCTCTGCCGATACCGTCAAAACGGTGGGAGTTAAGGGCGGAGAGCGGGATTTTATCTCCTCCACCGTCGAGCGCGACGAAGTCAGACTCGTTACTACTCCTCAGGTTTTTTCCCTGAATATTTACCGTGCGGCAGCTTATTCCGCAATGGAAGCCGGCTTTACGGGCACCGATGACAACTCTCTCGTCGAGAGAATCGAAAGGCCTGTAAAAGTTGTGGACGTCGGACGCTTCAATATCAAGCTTACCGAGCCCGACGATCTGATCATCGCCGAGGCACTTATGAAAAAAAGGCTTGCGGAGGCATCCCAATGCGAATAGGTCACGGATATGACGTCCACAGGCTGGTAAAAGAGCGTGCTCTTATTATAGGCGGAGTGAATATCCCCTATGAATTCGGGCTTCTGGGACACTCGGACGCGGACGTGCTCCTTCATGCGATCGCCGATGCTCTTCTCGGAGCCGCGGCTCTGGGAGACATAGGAAAGCACTTTCCCGACAACGATCCCGCGTACGAGGGCGCAGACAGCCTTATGCTGCTGAAAAAGGTTGCGGGCTTATTGAAGGACAACGGTTACCGTGTTGTAAACATCGATTCCACCGTAATCGCCCAGCGTCCGAAGCTTGCGCCTTATATCGACACGATGAGAAAGAACATTGCTGATGCACTGGAGCTTTCCGTCGGTGACGTAAGCGTTAAGGCAACC
Source organism: Clostridia bacterium (assembly GCA_024404665.1). GTDB lineage: Bacteria > Bacillota > Clostridia > Oscillospirales > CAG-272 > CAG-390. The sequence goes on along the minus strand of JAKSPQ010000132.1, from coordinate 219 downwards.
ACTGAGGAAAAGCTCGGGTTTACGGGTTCAGGTGAAGGCATCGCGGCACATGCCGTATGTCTCATCGAGCGCAGTCCTCTGAATTCATAATAAAACCGCGCACGCATTTTCCCCGGTCCTCGGAAGCTTGTTCCGGATGCCCACAATAGGCTGACAACACTATTGTCTCTCCCCGAAGCCCGGTGCACCGGATAGGCGCACTGAAATGGTACTAATCTC
>JAKSPQ010000131.1 GCA_024404665.1 Clostridia bacterium | reverse complement strand
GGCATTTGCCGCCAAGTGTAGCGAACCACAAGCCGAAAGCAGTAATGCTGGGGTGTAGGAAGTGGTGTAGCAAGATTCTCGAGCCTACGAACAGAAACTAGGTATAAGGCTAAACGGTGGATAAGACTGCATACCAAGTCGAAGTCCAAAAGGCAAACGTAAAACCGAGACAGTAAGTCTTCTATTATTCCTGTAAAAATCGAAATAAAAAAAAAAGAGACGTGCAGCATGGCAGACTCTATTTTGAGGTATCAATGACGGAAATAAAAAAATCCGATGTCATGGGGAGAACGTATGATGCTGAAAAAGCAACGGACCTTCTCCCTGTTACCGGATCGATATATAGTTTACCACAAATTATTTCAAAAGTCAATATCCAAGACGCCGATTTCTTATAATATATCCCTGACCAGATGCTTACTGAAGCGCAAAAGAAATCCAAACAGGCTGCCATTGCTAAAGGTAATGCCAAAAAAATTGCGCTTGGAGGAAAGCAAAGGCATTGTGAAAACACCGGAAAGGCATCGGAAAAACATCGTAAAAACATCAGGAAGGCATTGAAAAAACACCGGAAAAAGCATAGGAAAAATCACCGGAGAAACGTCAGAGAAGCAAAGAAGAGAATGAGAGGAATGCTCGTAAAACATAGCAGCAGAGTGGCAATGATGCGGGAGAGTGGAGGAGAGCGCGGCCATGGATCTTCCGGGGGATAAGTCTTATGGCTTATTCAGAGAGCTGAAAAAAGCTTTTTGGGTTCCGAAATCCCACTTTTAGACTTTAAAAAACTGAAGTGGTAAAATGTTTTTTTATTTTGTAAAAAATGAGTGGGTTGGTAGTGTTTTAACAAAAAAACGGGCGGGGATTTGTGCAAAGTGACGATGGTGGTAAAAAAACGCCAAAAAAGGGGTGCAAAAAAGGAGCTTTTTTCCTGTTTTTTGAAAAAGTGCCGGATGATTTTCGGAAAATCGGGGTGTTTGTCGAAAAAAGCATATGGTTTTCGGGAAATCGATATGAATATCAAATCGCGGGGAAAATGCAGAGAAGGGATAAAATCAGGGGGAAAAAGCTCAAAAAGGCGGCTCGGAAGGGGGAAAGACCGGAAAAAATGAAAGAAGACGGCATCGGTACTTCAGTAAACGGAAGGTTACGGCAGCTTGCATTTTCTCAACTTTTACGAAACATCGGCCTGTCGGCTGTCATCATCGGCGATTTATTCAAACGGAAAAGCGGCGTTTTATTTTTCTCTGTGGCTTATTCTTAATGCTTTCGGGGATTTAAGGGAAAGGAGCGCGGCTTTTTTCATTGTGGAAAATTACAACAGAGAAAAATATGGCGTAAGGGCCGGAAATAGTGTCTTTTACGCGTTTTCCGTGTGAAAAAATATGTTGACACGTAAATAGTTGTGTTATATAATACAATCACCGTATTGTTGATGCGATAGGTTAACCGAAGAAGCATGAGCGGAATAATCCCGACGGTAAAAGAACAAACTGACTGAGACAATAACTTAACATTTAATTATCAAGCATACTGTTGATATGACACAGCTTTTGATACGATAATTCAACCTAAAGAAGCAAACTGTTGATCCGAAACTAAACAGCTGATAAAAAATAAAATTGTCGGTAATGAAATACAGGCAATGAAAAGGAGAAAAAGCATGAACACAAAACGCAGGTTCCTGTCGGCAGTACTCGCGCTCACAATCCTTATGAGCGTTTTCTGCATCGCTCCCATCCACGCCGAAGACGGCGACACTCAGCCCGGAATATCAACTTTGTCCATACGTGTCGAGACTTATCTTTTCGATTGGAGCGGAGAAGTCATCTCGACATATCATATTTATAATTTCACCGTCACATCACCCGGATTCGGAAATCTCGACCTGTTTATGGCCGGAGACATGGATTCGATGTACGAATTTATAGACGGTATAATTGAAGACTACGATGCATTTAATAAGGGTGTTACGATTGTCGACGGAGCGCATTCGGGCGAGCCGAAGCATCTTCTGAAGGATATTGTCCTCGGCTGTCCCGGAGAAATCAGTGTCACCGAAAACTCCGTCACGGAGAACAGCGACGGCAGCCTGAATCTCAAGCTCGAGCTCAAGCAGGTTCCCGATACCTTCACTATTACCTATATGTACGGCCCCGATCCCGACAAGAGCGAACCGTACAGCGTTTATTCCGCGACCTATTTTGCCGGATCCGGATTTTTTGACAATGTTCTCGACACGATCGCCGAAGGCTACATGTATGCCGGAGCCTACACCGACGCTACGTTCACGGTTCCCGCAAGCTATATTGTCGATGAAGGCGACTGCATTAAGGACTTTGAAGCATACGACGGTCTTGAAATCTTTGTCAAGTGCGTTCCCGAATATCTTTACGGCGCGTCATTCCTTACGGTTTCGAATCCCGATCCCAAGGAAACCGACGGTAACGGCGGAGAGCTTCCGCGCGTTACGGACGTATACGCTCTTATGGACCTTCCGGGACTCGATTTCGCGGGCATCGGAGTAATGACCGCCGCCTGCAGCATAGACGAGCTTAATGAATTGCTCGAAGAGACGCTCGGCGCCTTGCCGGAGGATCTCGAGGACGATGAAATCAGATACGAGTATCTGAGCGATATTCTTTACTGGAATTTTATGCCGAATGTGGACCTTCAGATACCCGCGGAATGCTATTCTTCAGTAGTCTGTGAGGGTGTTATGGAAAAGAAGCCCAGAACCGCAAACGATTCGGTCGGCGTTTCAAAGCTTGATTTCTCCGGAAATTACAGCTATTCGGAGCCCGTAAACGGAGAAAGCCTGAAATATGTGTCGGATATCATGTTCTACACGAGCCCCTTCTATATTACAAAAGACGGAATTGTCGTTCAGATGAATCCATCTTACTATGTGGTAAAAGAGGGCAGCAAGCTCTTAGAGCCCGTAAGCATTGCGTTCGGCATCGACGATTATATGAGAATCGATCTTGACGCGCTCAGTGCGATGAATGACTGATAAGGGAGGTAAATAATATGTTTTCACCGAATTTTGCGGACGAACCCCAGAACCGCGATTACTCTAAGGTCATAAGACTGTCGGGAGGCGAGGCTCATTACCAGTTCGATATCGTTTACATAAACGGCGAGCCCTATATCGTCATTGACCCGATAGAAAATAAGGCCGTTCCCCTCAGCGAATATTATCAGAGACCTACGGGACCCTCGTAATCAATAAACACAGCCTGCCGAAAGACTTTTTCGGCAGGCCCGTTTTATTTTTCAACAAAAAACTTGACAACCTTTTGCATCGATAGTATAATACAAATCGGTAAATGCTGAGAAAGGAGCCGCGGCGGAAAAACGGCCGGCGGGACGGAAATGAATTATCTGACGCTGAAAATAGCGGACGAACGCGTCCGCATCGGTGTCCGTTACGCGGACTACCTATCGAAATTTGAGGAATTCGCGGTTCCGGAGGAGCCGGGCGATGACGATGTCCGGACTGTCGTCATCGGCGAAGAGTATCTTTCCGATGCTGCCGTTTACTATCCCGGAGCGCCCGAGAGCTTTGTCGAATACAACGAGATGCAGTTTGTGCTGTCTTCGGCGCTTCTGAATTCGGGCGTCATAGGCATGCACGGAGTCGCGATGCTGTGGAAGGGCAGAGCCTGGATCTTCACCGCGAAAAGCGGAACCGGAAAAACCACGCAGTACAGAAACTGGAAGAAGCTCTGGCCCGACGAGACCGACATCATAAACGGAGACAAGGTCTTTCTGAGAATAAGCGGCTCTGAAGACGGAAAAAAGAGCATAACCGCCTATTCGTGCCCCTGGAAGGGCAAAGAGGGGTACGGAAGCAACATCTCCGCGCCGCTCGGCGGAATCATATGGCTTAAGCAGGCAAAGGAAAACAGGATATCGGTGCCCACCGACGGCGAGGCTGCCGTGAAGCTCATAAGACAGCTGCTGTTCCTCGGAAACTGCCCCGAAGAAATAAAGACCGTAGCGGAGCTCGACGAGGCCATTGTAAGAAACACGGAAATCATAATGCTCGAGAATCTCGGCGATGCCGAGTCCGCGTGTCTTACGCGGGAATATCTCGAAAAAACGGCGGAGGAGAGTAAATGATTTACATAATTGCTAAGGGCGCCGTTGCCGTCACGGTCTGCGGTGAGCATCTGCTTGTAAAAACCGACAAAAATCCCTCCGTGGGCTGCAATATAAGACAGGTCAACGAGGAAGCGAAGACACTGTTTCTCTTCATGCAGGAAAACCCCGACAGGGAAGACGTGATCCGCAGACTCACGGAGCATTACGGAATCGACGAGAAGACCGCTGAGAGCGCGTATGACGGATTCGGGGCTCAGCTTGCAACTGAGGGCTTTGCCGAGGGCCGCGACGCTTAAACCGGCCCGCAGAAGCCTTTACGTGAATTGGGAAATGATGAATTCCACACAGAAATACTTTCTTGAGGCCCTGTCCGACTTCATTTCGGGCAGAGCCACTGCCGTTCCTCCCGACGCTGACCCCGCGGAGCTTCTGAGACTTGCCGACATTCATTCCGTCGGCGGAATTATCTGGGCTCAGTGCCGGGAGCTTTTCTCGGATCCCGGACGCTGCGACGCGGAGACCGCCGGAAGAATGCATTCCTATTTTCTCGGCGACGTTTACGTCTCGCTGTGCAGAAGGGAAGCCACGGGGGAAATAACCGACGCTTTCGAAGCGGCGGGTATCGGCTACATGCCCTTCAAGGGCGAAATAATAAAGGACCTCTATCCCGCTCCGGAGCTCAGGGAAATGGGAGACATAGACATTCTCGTGTCTCCGTCCGACATGGACGCCGCCTGCGAGATAATGAAGGGGCTCGGATACACGGACCACACCGAAACTCCGGACGTCACGGAGTTCCACAGGGGCCTCTTGGTTTACGAAATACACAGAAGAGCGATATATGAGGACATAGGAAACGGAACCGACGCCGCCGGCTTTTTCGACGCGTTTCCGGAGCATGCCGTACGGCACGGACTCGCGGCAGAGCCGGAGGCCGGCTTCCATTATGCCTTCATAACGGCCCATACCGCAAAGCACATAGTAAACCGCGGCAGCGGCTTTCGTCCCTTTCTCGACATGATCCTTCTTGCGCGCAAGGTCAAGAGCATCCCGGAGGAAGCCGAAAAGACAAGGGAAATGCTGAATGAGCTGAAGCTTTCGGACTTTGAGAGCATATGCTCGGCGCTCTGCCTCAGATGGTTCGGGGGGAGCCTTGTATGCGAGCCCGCCGTTCTAACGGAGGAATTCTTTGAAGAGACGACGGAGAAGGTCTTCCGCGACGGCGTCTTCGGCAAGAGCAACGGCGACACGATCAACGAGCACGGAAACGTTGCGAAAACGATGAAGAGAAGAGGAATATACTACGTCATCGACGCGGTTAAGTTCTTTTTCGGAAGGATATTCCCGCCGTACGGCGAGATGAGATACGTTGAAAGCTACTCCTTCATAGACGGAAGACCGTGGCTTATCCCCGCCGCGTGGGTAAAGAGATGGGTCGTATCCCTGTTTCGCCATCCCGGACGCTCCGCAAGGCTTGCGCTGCACCCGATGATAAGGAAAAATGAAATCGATAAACGCAACAGATTCTTAAGAGACTGGGGAATAGGAAAATAGGCGCTTTATAATAAGCTTGGCCGTTTTTATAATTTTCGCAGTATTCAACCGCCGGAAGAATTTTCGGCGGTTTTTTTTATCGGAGCCTCACGGAAAAAAGCATGCCCCCAAAGTCTCCCGTTTCCGCTTTTCCGCAGTATCCTGAAGCTTTCAGGCTAGGAACGGGAGTCAGCTCCTTTTTTTGTCTTGATTTTTGTTTCGAAAACGGCGGTTATGAAATTTTTGTGATTTTTTTCTTCAAAAAATATTGACATGATGCGAAAAAAAGAGTAAAATATATGCATGTAACCAAGGTTTGATGAATTTTGGGTCGAACAAAAAATTCAAAAACAACAAAAAGGAGCTTCAACAATGAAAAAGCTTGCAAAAGTGCTTTGCCTTTGCCTGACTCTCTGCATGGTTCTTCCGCTCGTTCTCTCCTGCGGCAAGTCCCAGAATGACTATCTCGGCGTTATGCTCAGCACAAACGTAATGTCGCTCGATACCAACCTCGCAACGGACGGCGAATCCTTCGAAGTCATCGCCGACTGCATCGACGGTCTTATGCAGATGGACGCCACCGGCGCCGCCACCTACGCCATCGCCGAGAGCTATGACCTCTCCGATGACGGCAAGACCTACACCTTCCACCTCCGCGATGCCAAATGGTCCAACGGCGATCCCGTAACCGCCGACGACTTTGTATTTGCCTGGAGAAGAATCGCTCTTCTCAGAGGCGAATATGCCTACATGCTCGATGAAATCGGCCAGATCAAGGGCGCTGCCGACATCATCTCCGGCAAGACCGACGATACCACCGGCCTCGCCGTAACCGCCAAGGATTCCAAGACCCTCGTAGTAGAGCTCGAGGTTCCCGTATCCTTCTTCCCCTCGCTCATGTACTTCCCGACCTTCTTCCCGATCAACGAGAAGTTCTACACCTCCCTTAAGGAAGGCACCTACGGAACATCTCCCGCAACCTTCCTCTCCAACGGCGCTTTCATTCTCGAGAACTACGTTCCCGGA
>JAKSPQ010000130.1 GCA_024404665.1 Clostridia bacterium | reverse complement strand
GGCGGCTCCGCCTGCGATGCTCTCGCAATGCTCAAGAGACACGGTGTAAACAACATTAAGTTCATGGCTCTTGTCGGCTGTCCCGAAGGCGTAGCCAAGGTACAGGCCGAGCATCCCGATGTCGACATCTTCGTTGCCGCCCTCGACGAGCGTCTCAACGAGAATGCTTACATCGTTCCCGGTCTCGGCGATGCCGGAGACAGAATCTTCGGTACCAAGTAATCGAAGAAGAATTATTATTGAAAATTCATGCCGAGGGGATTCTGACTTATACGGAATCCCCTCATATTTAGTATTATGAGAGAACTTACTGTCGGAAAAAACGATGCAGGCCAGCGCCTTGACAAATTTCTTACGAAGTCCGTCAAGGGTCTGCCGATGTCTATGATGTACAAACTCATCAGGACCAAAAAAATAAAGCTCAACAGAAAAAGAGCCGAACCGAATGTCATGCTGAACGAGGGAGACACGCTTCAGCTCTTTATCCGCGAGGAATTCTTTGACAGTCCCGAGAAGGATACGGGAGCGCTGTCCTCAATTGTTCCGAAGCTCGATATAGTATATGAAGACGAAAATATCATTCTCCTGAATAAAAGGCCCGGAGTTCTCGTCCATGAGGACGACGAAGGAAAAGACAATACTCTCGTCATGCATCTTAAGGCATATCTTGTTTCCTCGGGCGAATACGATCCGTCTTCAGAGCAATCCTTTGCCCCGGCACTTTGCAACAGAATTGACAGAAATACCGGAGGCATTGTAATAGCTGCAAAGAATGCGGCGGCTCTCAGGGATATGAACGAGCGAATCCGCTCGGGTCAGATCTCGAAATACTATCTCTGCGTTGTTCACGGCCGTATGGAAAAGAAGGAGGATAGGCTTACAGCTTATCTTTTAAAAAACGAGAAAACCAACACCGTAGACATTTCACCTGTACCAAAGAAGAACTATAAGGAAATCATAACCGGATACAGGGTTCTTGCGTACAGGGACGGAAGAAGTCTGCTTGAGGTCCGTTTATATACCGGCAGAACACATCAGATAAGGGCGCATATGGCATTTATCGGGCACCCGCTCGTGGGGGACGGTAAGTACGGCATTAACAGAGAGGACCGAAAGGACGGATACAAATATCAGGCTCTCTATTCATACAGACTGAGATTCGATTTTTCGGAGGGCGGAGAGTGCCTTGACTATCTTGCCGGGCGTGAGTACAGTCTTCAGAAGTCATCGGTCTGGTTCTGCGGAGATTTTTTTGACAGCCGTTCCGATTCCGCTCCTGACAATAAGTCCAAGAACGAAGGAAACAGCTTAGATGAAGACTGAATCTGATGTAATTTCACGCCTTATATCTCCGAAAAACGATAAAACCGGACTTCTGTATCTGATAATCTCCGGTGTTGCCATCGGCTTCTGCGTTACCTTCCCGACGGTTATAGGGTTACTGCTTCAGTGGATTGCGTTTGTTCCTGCGTCGCTTGCGATATATTCCATGTCGGAGGAAAGCCCGAAAAGGAACGTAATTAAAAGATTCTTCTCGTATTGGAGAACGGGCTTTTTGTTCTTCATGAGCGAATATCTCGTAATTTACCACTGGTTTGTAAGCATGTATCCTCTTGAGTTTACGGGGATGAGCAAGGGCGCTGCCGTTGTGGTTGTGATATTCGGCTGGGTAGGGCTTTCCGTTCTGGGCTCACTCGGAGGAGCCGTGATATTTGCACTGACGGTTCTGTTTTGCGGAGGACGTACCGCTCTTCGGCACAGGATAATACGCCCCTTCATCATTGCGTTTCTGTATCCGCTGTTCGAGTGGCTTGAAACCAATTTCTGGACGGGTGTTCCGTGGAACAGACTGGGACTCGGTCAGCTTTGCGGTAATTTCACACTGACTCTGCTGTCGTCATCGCTGCTCGGCCCGTATTTTACATCCTTTCTTATCATTCTGACTTCGGCGCTTACAGCATACGGCTTAAAATACGGAAAGGTCCGGAAATATGCGGGCCTTGCCCTTTGTGTTTTCATCGGCAACATTATCTGCGGTCTTTGCGTCATGTCGATGTCTTCTGCCGGTGAACAGGTTTCCGCTGCGGCAGTTCAGGGCAATTTCTCATCGGGGGAAAAGTGGTCGGCCTCCATGGACGAAACCTTTTCGGCTTATAAAAGGCTCACTGAATCCGCTGCCGAGAACGGAGCTCAGATTGTAATCTGGCCTGAGACGGCCATGCCCGTAACCGTTTACGACGGTATCGGCTACGACAGGGATTTTTCAAGACTTTCGGACAGCTGCGATATATATCTCATTGTCGGATGCTTTGAAAACCGCGACGGTGAAATGTGCAACGTTCTGAGATGTTATGATCCGGACGGCGCCGTATTACCCGACAGCTACTCCAAAAGACATCTTGTACCGTTCGGCGAGTATATTCCCGAGCGCGTGCTCTTCGAGAAGCTTGTCCCTCCGCTGACGGAAATTTCGATTCTTGACAGACAGCTCCTTGAAGGCAAAGAAGTCTGCAACAAGGTTCTTGGCGGACACGCTGCAGGCTTTGTCATCTGCTTTGATTCCATATATGAAAATCTGTTCAGGGAATCCGTTGCCGAGGGAGCGGATTTCATTCTGATGGCCACAAACGACTCGTGGTTCGGGACATCCAGAGCCCTCGGCATGCATGTTTCGCAGGCAAGGCTCAGGTCTATAGAAAATCTGACTCCCGTCGTAAGAGCCGCCAATACGGGAATCAGCGCCTGTATAGACAGGCTCGGAAGAGTTGTGACTTCATCGGCTCCTGACACGGAGACCGTGATATATGCCTCGATGGAAACTTCCGGGTCAGGATCTCTGTATTCTCTGACCGGTAACGTTTTTGTTTTCATATGCGCCTTGGTTTTATCGGCGCTTACGGGGGCTGAGCTTGGCTTTTCTCTCGGTTCACGCTACCGCAAAAGGAAATCAAAATCCCGAAACTGAAAAAACGAAGCCGGAAAAGTTCGTAACTTTTCCGACTTCGTTTTTTTACCTGTTAATCAGTCGCAAACGTAGGGAAGAAGAGCGCAGTGACGGGCACGCTTGATAGCGGTCTGGAGCTCTCTCTGATGCTTTGCGCAGGTTCCGGATACACGGCGGGGAAGGATCTTGCCTGCCTCGCTGATGTACTTGCGGAGTCTTCCGGCATCCTTGTAATCGATGTAGGAAATCTTCTCCTCGCAGAATACGCAAACCTTTCTTCTGCGGCGGTTGGGACCAATAGGACGGGCGGCACGGGGTGCGCGCTCGGTTTCGGGCTGTCTATCCATGGATAATTACTCCTTTAAATATTAATTGCCTTCTTGTCAGAAGGGAAGATCGTCGTCATTCTTGACGACATCGAAGCTTTCCGCAGCTCCGGGAGTCGCATAGGGCTCGGAGGGAGTGCTGTAGGAGCGGAAGCTGTCGCGTCCGCCTGCTTCGGCCTTGGAGTCAACAAACATAGCGTCATCGACAACAACTTCGGTGGCGTATCTGTTCTGGCCCTGAGCGTCAGTCCATTTTCTTACCTGGATGGAGCCTGTTACGCAGATGGCGGAGCCCTTCTTGAAGAAGCGGGTGATGAATTCGGCAGTCTGACGCCATGCGACGCAGTTGATGAAATCGGTAACCTGCTGGGCATTGTTTTCACCGGATCTGGAACGACGGTTCACAGCGATGGTAAAGGACATAACGGAAATCTGATTGGCGGTTGTTTTAAGTTCGGGATCAGTTGTAAGTCTACCGCAAAGTATTACTTTGTTGAGATTAAGATTGGACATATTTACCTCATTAAAAATTTCGCCGATCTAAAAAAATTACTCGGCGTCTGTGGGAGCGACTTCCTCGGCGGGAGCGGCTTCCTGAGCAGCGGCCTCTTCGGCAGCGGCAGCAGCCTTGTCAGCGGCACGGCGGGCAACCTTCTCGGCTACCTCTTCGTCGAGTTTGAGAACCATGCTACGCATAACGTTTTCGTCAATTCCGAGAAGTCTCTCGATTTCAGCGGGGAATGCGGGCTCTGAACGGAAGGTAACAACAGTGTAGTAGCCTTCCTTCATGTCGTTGATGGGGTACTCAAGATGACGCTTGCCCCACTCAGACTTGTCAATGATTTCGCCGTTAGCTTCGACGAGGCTTACAAACTTCTTTACGGTTGCCTGAGCCGCTTCGATGCTTTCGGCTACATTGGCAATAAAGAGAAGCTCATAAGCGGGATTCTTCTTTACGTTTTCCATATTTTAAACCTCCTTATGGACGTATGACCGCGGTTGCTGATCGCGGTAAGGAGTCGGGATTTGATTTTTCCCGCACCGAGTGATTATTATACTACTTTTTACTTAAATTGTCAACTGTTTTTTGAAAAATATTAAGAAATTGTAAATTTTATTTTTGATTATTTCAGGTTTAGGACATTAAGGCTTTTTGTGAATCATGAAAAACCTGCCGAAACAACTGTTTGCTTGACTTTTGACGATTTTTGTGATATACTTTTTTTAAATAAACGGAGGTTACTACCATGAAATCCAATCTGAAAAATGCTTTGGCTCTGATACTTGCCGCAGTGACTCTTCTGTCGTTTTCCGCATGCACCGACACCGAAGGTCCCGGCGGAACCCAGGACACTACAGCAGAGCAAGTGAAGAATGTTGAGCTCGATCTTACCGCATATAAGCTTATCCGACCCGTAAATATGTCGGATCTCACAGTTGCCGACGTTGTCAGCTTCAGAAAGGCTCTGAACGAAAAGCTCGATGCAAAAATGCTCATCGAGGATGACTGGCTCCGCGACGGCGAAACTGACGAAATCAGAAACGCCCTTGAAATTCTCATCGGTCAGACGACGAGATCCGCGTCAGCCGAGGCAATTGCCGATGTCGACAATCCGACAAAGTTCGTTATCAAAATTACGGAATCCAAGATTATCATCAACTCTCCCTCGGAAGCCGGAGTAAGCGCAGGACTTGATTATTTCCTCACGCTTGTCGACGGCAAGACGCTGTCGCTTCCCGAAAACTATCTCTATATGAGCGACGGTATTCCGGTAATCGATGTTGTAAAGAATGCGGAAACAGCCTTTAAGATTGTTTTTTCCGACGGTCTTGACAACACAGCCGTTTCAACCAACGCTAATGACAGACTTGACCTCGAGGTCGTTTACGCAAAGGATATCAAGCAGAAGCTTCAGAACCTTACCGGCGGAAATCTTGTTCTTGCTACCGACTGGAAAAAGCCCAGCGAGGATACATCGGACTCGTACGAGATTCTCATAGGCAGCACCAATCGCCCCGAGTCCGCCGAGTTTATCTCCCGGCTCGGTGCCGACGGCTACGGCTATGCCGTTATCGGAAACAAAATCTGCATTGCGGGTTCGAATCTCACGACACTCGAGCTCGCCTATAAGGACTTCATGACCTTTATCTCCGCTTCCGTTTCATCCGGAAAGTGAACAAATGACTTCTCGATAACAGCCGTTACTTCCGTAATAAAGCATCTGAACAAGTGGTATACCGAAACTCCCGAGTATGAAAACGGCGTGCTTTCCGGTATTTCGGATGCCGGCGACAACTGTATTGAGTATTATTATACCGATACGACACTCGCAGCCTTTGACGCTTACTGCGAAAAGCTGAAGAACAACGGCTACACTCTCAAGGTATCAAATGAAAACCCCGGCGTAAAAGCCGCCGGCTTCAGTTCCTCAAAAGCAAACGTATATGCTTATTTCGTTCCCTCGGAAAGCTCCGTGAGAATCATAGCATCCGCTGTCGGATCCACTAACTTCCAGCCTTATCCCACCGCGGAATCCGTACCGGAATTCAAGAAAATCACCGATTCGAAGATTACACAGATGGCTCTGAACTATGATCTCGGAAACTTCGGCAACTGCTATATCATCACTCTTGCCGACGGTTCCTTCGTCGTTATGGACGGAGGCGGATGGAACGCCGAATACGGTGACGATACAAGACTTTTCAATCTGTTGAAGCACCTTAACAAGCGCGAGGACGGCAAAATCGTCATAGCTGCCTACATTCTTTCCCACGCACACTGGGATCATTACAGAAACTTCTTCAACTTTGTCAAAAACCACTCTTCTCAGCTGAAAATCGAAGCCTGCTACACCAATATAGCGTCCGACAATGCGGTATACAACTCAAACAACCCGGATCTCGGCTTCCCCGGATGCTTTGCGACAATGAGCAACGCCGTCGGAGGAATCATCCCCGTAAAGCTTCATACCGGTATGAAGTTTTATGTCAGAAACGCCGAGTTTGAAGTAATGTATACTCAAGAGGATATATTCCCCGACAGAATCAACTATTTCAACGAAACTTCAACCGTACTCAGAATGACTCTCGAAGGCACCACCGTTATGTGGAACGGAGATGCCAAGAACTGGGCTTCCAAGGGTATTGTAAAGAGATACGGAAGCTACGTAAAGTCGGATATCTGCACGGTGGCTCACCACGGCTACGACGGTATGACTCAGGCGTATTACACCACCGTTGCTCCCGTGCTTCTTCTGTGGCCGACCTCACAGAAGAACGTAGCAACCCTGAGAACCGGAAGCACATACGCTGTTGACAAATATCTGTGGGACACCATAGGCAAGGATAACATTATCATAGCCGAACCCACACAGACGATAACTCTTCCTTACGTCAAGGGAACCGCTCCCGTAACCGAGCCGTATTGACTCTGAAACAGAATAACCCCGGGCACCGCAGGGATAATGCTTCCTGCGTGCCCGGGGTGGTTTTCTAGTGCGCCCAGCGGGCGCATGTTTCAATGGGTGAAAGTCCCGAATCCGCCC
>JAKSPQ010000013.1 GCA_024404665.1 Clostridia bacterium | reverse complement strand
CAACGGTAGCGGAACCGTTATCGAGTCTGCGGAAGTCGACGATACGATATTTGATCTTGTTTCCGCCGCCTCTGTGACGAACGGTGATCTTGCCGTTGGCATTTCTGCCGGCGCGGCTCTTCTTAATAACGACCAGGCTCTTCTCGGGAGCAAACTTGGTGAGTTCCTCAAAAGAAGGAACGCTCATGTTACGTCTCGAGGGGGTCGTAGGCTTATACTTAATAGTAGGCATTAGTCTTTTCCTCCTCCTTCTCAGTTAAGACCGTCGAAGAACGCGATGGTCTTGCTGTCTTCGGTGAGAGTAACGATAGCTTTCTTCCAGGCAGCAGTGTAGCCGGGATTGTAACGGACTCTCTTCTGCTTGCCGCGGACGTTCATGGTGTTGACGTCCTTTACCTTTACGCCGAAGGCCTTCTCCACGGCAGCCGCGATTTCGGGCTTGGTGGCATTGGGCATTACCTTGAAAACGTATCTCTTGGCAGCCATCATGTCCATGCTGGCTTCGGTGATAACGGGGCTGATGATGATATCATAAATCTTATCCATTAGTCCTGATCCTCCTTGTCATAGACAGCAGTGAGCTTTTCGACGGCTTCCTTGGTGATGACGAGCTTGTCGGCATTCACGATTTCATAGGTGTTGATGGTGCTGAAGAGAGTGGTTGCAGCGGTCGGAATGTTGCGGGCGCTGCGAACAACAAACTTGTCAGCCTCGGGAAGAACGAGAAGGGTCTTGGCGGCCTTTCCGTTTTCCTTCTTGAATCCGAGAGCCTCAAACATCTTGGCGATGACGGAGGTCTTGTATTCACCGACTTCGCACTTGTCGATTACAACGAGGTTGCCCTCGGCGACCTTATCGGAAAGAGCACTGAAGAGAGCGACTCTCTTGGCCTTCTTGTTGAGGTCGGTACGATAGTTGCGGGGCTTGGGTCCGAGGGCGATACCGCCGTGGATCCACTGAGGAGATCTTGTGGAGCCCTGTCTTGCGCGACCGGTTCCCTTCTGTCTCCAGGGCTTCTTACCGCCGCCGCTGACCTCGGATCTGGTCAGAGTGGACTGGGTGCCCTGTCTCTGGTTGAGCAGATAAGCTCTAATAGCGGAGTGAAGTACGGGAGCATTGACTTCTGCGCCGAAAATCTTTTCGGAGAGCGAAATCTCACCGACTTCCTTGCCTGCCATATCAAATACTTTTACGTTAGGCATTCTGTCTTACCTCCCTTTCCTCATGCTTTGATGGAATCGCGGATGAACACGATTCCGCCCTTCGCGCCGGGAATAGCGCCGCGAATGGCAATAAGATTGTTCTCGGCATCAATCTTTACAACGTTGAGGTTGAGGATTGTTACCTGTTCGTGACCGTACTGACCGGCCATCTTCTTGTTTTTGAAGACACGGGACGGGCTGGAGTTTGCACCCATGGAACCGACTTCGCGGTGTACAGGGCCTACGCCGTGTGTCATTTTCAGTCTGTGGTGATTCCATCTCTTGATAACGCCGGTGAAGCCGCGGCCCTTTGTCGTACCGGTGACGTCGACTTTTTCGCCGATGGCGAAGGTTTCGACAGATACGCTGTCACCCACGTTCAGTCCGGAGCAGTCGTCAAGGCGGAATTCCTTCAGATGCTTCTTGATTGCGAGTCCGTTCTTGGCAAAGTGTCCGATTTCGGCCTTGGTGAGGTGCTTTTCCTTAACATCCTCAAAGCCGAGCTGAACAGCCTCGTAACCGTCTTTTTCGTTGGTCTTTCTCTGCACTACGGTGCAGGGACCGGCCTGGATTACCGTTACCGGGATGGCATTTCCGACTTCGTCGAAAATCTGAGTCATACCGATTTTCTTACCGATAAGTCCTTTTTTCATTTTTTCCTCCTGCAGGTTATTGGTTGACGCTGTGAATTTTCCCTTTCGGGATTACGCCAACTTGACCGGCAAGCGCCCTTCGTGGGGCCTTGCTGTTGGATAACTGGATTAAAGATCGGCCTGGATATCTACACCGGCCGGAAGTTCGAGGTTCATAAGGTCCTGAGCAAGAGTCTTGGTCGGATTCTTGATGTCGATCAGTCTCTTGTGGTAACGAATCTCAAACTGCTCACGGCTGTCCTTGTACTTGTGGACAGCGCGGAGAATGGTAACGATCTCCTTCTCGGTGGGGAGCGGAACGGGTCCGGAAACCTCACAGCCGGCACGCTTGGCGGTCTCGACGACCTTGGCGGCGGCGGTATCAACGAGCTTGTGATCGTAGCTCTTCAGACGTACTCTGAGAGTTTTTTCTGCCATGGGATTTTCCTCCTTCTAGTGACGCGTCTTGCGCGTGTATAATGTAATGTAGCCTTTGCGCGCAGCACGCATCGAAGAAAGAAGCACCTTTTCTTTGCCACCCTTCCGGGTGTTTCTTTTTTTGACCGTACAAAAGCCGAAACCCTTACATCGGACCGTCAATATCTGCAAACGGACCGCGGATTTCGGATCATACGGATCAAATCCGGCACCCTGGGCAGCCTATGAACATCAGCTGCCGGGGGCAAAAAATGCTTCGATTCGCCCGATTTACAGGTCAGAAACGACCTTTTCGGACTTCTCCGCGAAAATTCCCCGCTGTTCAAGGCGGCAACCTTTCGCTTCAACGCTATCTTCGCACATCAAGCTTGAATATTTTATCACAAATTGATAAAAAATACAATAGTGAATAAAGTAGAATTTTTAACTTTTTTCGGAAACAAATATATTAATTATGCACAATTTTGCGGTTCTGCTTAAATGCCTGAGCGCTTTTTTCGTGAAAAGACGCTCCGATTTTGGCTTTTTTTGACGTTTTCCGGGTGTTTTTTCGTGTTTTCGCTGCGTCAGAGCCTCTTTTTTGCATAACCTGTTTTTGTGCAATACGCCGATTTTGTTATTCGGCGGCCATATTGTCCGTCTGCGGTTCTCAGTCGGCTTTTTCTCCGTCTGCCGCGTTTGCCTCAAGCAGTCTTCTGCAGGACTCTTCAAGCTGTGCTCTGAGCCATTCGGGCTCCTTTATTGAAACCTGCTCTCCCGAGGCCAGCAGCATTCCGAGGAAAAGCGCGGGATTTCTGAACTCGCAGAAGTATCTGTTCTTCCCTGCTTTCTTCTTTATATATTTTCCGAGGCACATGGCTCCGAGCTTTGTCGGAATCTCTACGACGGCCATGTAGGGGATAATCATCTGTGCATCCACGCCGCCGTTTTCCTCCGAGGATGCGATGGCGCTTACGCTGTCCTCGGTATCCGTGCTGCGGACGAGATCGGGAAACGTCTAGGGCGCGGAGCATCGGAAGTCGAGTCTTCCGCGGTCGAATTCGAGCGGCGCTCCGAGTCTTTCCCTCAGGGCCTTTATGTCGCGGTGAGCCTGAGCCTCTGAGATTCCGAACATTTCGCATTCGCGCTGCGCATTCGGAAACGAACCGCCCTTTATCATTTCGTGGAGCCAGATTATTCTGTTTTTCGCAATTTCCGTTTTATTTTTCATTTGCAACTCCGCTAAACGGTCAGGCATCGCCTGAGTCGTTACAGGCATTGTTTTCTTCGTTCTCCGGGGCAGTATCTTCGCCGGCGGCGTTCCCGTGTTCGTCCGATAAATCCGCGGGATTATATTCATCGTCAGCGGCATTGTCACACACGGCATTTTCTTCGTCTCCGGACACTTCGGAACCGTCCTTTGCCGATGCGGCGCCGCAAACCGCTTCAAGCTCCGATTTATAATCCTTAACTCTTATAAAGCAGTACAGGGACATTATCAGAAGGAACAGCGATTCCGTCATAAAGCGTTCGCCCGTGATTTTTCCGGCTATCCAGCCGAAGCCGACGGATACTCCGGCGACAAACGAAAGGAGCATGGCTCCGAGTCCCGTAACCGCATAGGCTCTCGGAAGAGCTCTCGTCTCTCCGATCTCCATTCTGGATTCGCAGAGCAGGAAGAAGATGAGCATAACGAAGGCGCTTTCGCAAATCACCTTCGCGGAGCCGTTCATAACCGTTTCCTGATCGAAATACATTCCCGCAAAGCCCATAATCGCCCTGAGCACGGGGAACATTCCGGCAATAATCACGGTATTTCTTCTGCTCTGTATTTTTTCCCTGCTTCCGGACCTTAAGAAGAAGGCTGCGGCTGCGCCGAAGGAGGATACAATCGCAATGACGGATATAAAAGCCGCAATTCGCTGGAGTCTTCTTCCGTCGTACATCGTATCCTTTTCGAAGGCGGTCTTTATCGCTTCGATCGATTCGGGCTTGATAATCTCATACAGCTTAAAGCCGCCCTCGAAGAGGCACATGAAGGCGCAGAACGTGGACACGAAATATGCGGCCGATGATCCCGAGGGCTTGTCGGTCGGAAGCTCCTTCGGCAGAAGCACGAAAGCCGACAATATAATAATAAAGGTTACTGCCGTTATTGACATGGCCAGCGACGGCAGCAGCCCCTTCTGAAAATAGCCGGGATCGGTGTCATAATTTAAAAGCACCGCGAGGCTTGTTACGGCCGCAGCAATCAGGGACAGAACCGTAACTGATGAAAGATATATTCCGAGCTTTCCCGCAGCTGCCGACGCCGCACCGGCGTATTTGTTTTCTTCCTTATTTTTCTTTGTATCATTATTCATAGCTTCATAATCCTCTTGACTGATTGATATAATCCCTGAGTGTTTCCGGGGTGAGGTTCCGCGGACAGACGTCCGTGTATGCCGACGGAGAAACGCGGAGCCCCGTTTTCAGCCGACACAGCCTTAAACCTGTACAATGAGTATTTTTTATCATCATATTATAATATAAAAATATTAACTCATTATGAACAACCTTTGCTTCTCCTTCCGTTTATTCTGTGATCCAATCATGATTCTCCTATAAAAATACAAAAAAAATAAAAAATCTCAAAAAAAACACTTGACATCCGTTCCTGTTTCGTGTATAATATAGCGCGTTATCCAAAGACAGCAGGTTCCCGTAAAAGCATTTGCCACCCTGCCGAGGAGAGACTTCATAAACGTTTTTTATGCATGTTCTTCTTCCGGTTCGGTACGGGAGAAGATATTTTTTTAACCAAGGAGGAAAAGCTATGCCCAGCAAATCAATACTTGAGCAGAAGCAGCAGATAGTCTCCGATCTTACCGAAAAAATCCAGAACTCTATTTCGGGTGTCGTGGTTAACTACCAGGGCATCACCGTTGAGGACGATACCAAAATGCGTAAGGCCCTGCGTGAAGCAGGTGTTTCTTACCAGGTTGTAAAGAACTCCCTCACCGGAAGAGCCTGCGATAACTGCGGTTACGGCGACATCAAGCAGTATCTTTCCGGAATGACCGCTATCGCCGTCAGCTCCAATGACGCCGTAGCTCCCGCTAAGATTCTCAAGGAATATGCCGATAAGGTTGAAAGCTTCAAGCTTCTTGCCGGTTATGTTGACGGTAAGGTTCTCGACACCGCCGGTGTTGAAAAGCTCGCCACCATCCCGAACAAGGAAACCCTTATCACACAGTTCCTGGTTTGCGTACGCTCCCCGCTCGTCAATCTCGTTTATGTTCTCGATCAGGCTTCCAAGGCCGGCGAGAGCGCTCCCGCAGCAGAAGCTGCACCCGAGGCCTGAGCCTCATCATCTACTTGTCTAATTATAGGAGGAATTTCTAAAATGGCATCTGAAAAAATTACCGCCCTTCTTGAAGAAATCAAGGGCCTTACTATTCTCGAACTCGCTGAGCTCGTATCTGCCTGCGAAGAGGCTTTCGGCGTATCCGCCGCTAACATCACTGCCGGTGCCGGTGCCGGTGCTGCCGCTGCTGCTCCCGTTGTAGAGGAAAAGACCGAATTCGACGTTGTTCTCACCAGCTTCGGCGGAAACAAGCTCCCTGTTATCAAGGTTGTCCGTGAAATCACCGGTCTCGGCCTTAAGGAAGCCAAGGAACTCGTTGAAGGCGCTCCCAAGACCCTCAAGGAAGGTGTCAGCAAGGAAGAGGCCGAGTCCATCAAGGCTCAGCTCACCGATGCAGGCGCTACCGTCGACATCAAGTAATTTCAACCGAAATTATTTTTCTTCGAACAAAAACCTGTCTGTTCGGAAAAAGGCTGCTCTATGGGCAGCCTTTTTCTGATTTTTAATCCCCGAATTATTGATTTTTCCTCTGATATGTGCTATAATCATGAAAAGAAGCCGATTTTGCGGCCCGATGATAATCATTTCAGCACACGGAGTATTATATGCGTAAAAGAATCATAAAAATCACTGCCCTGCTTCTCGCGGCCTCCGCTGCGGTTCCGCTGCTTTCCGGCTGTTCCGGAATCGGGGATTACTTAGAAGGGCTGATCAGCGATTATATCGCCGAATTCACGTCTGACATCACGGAATCGGACACCGCGCCGATTTCGTCCTCGGTACCCGAGCCTCAGGCAACCTTCCCGGTATACGAATATACCCCGTCTCCGGATGAAGTCTTCCCCGATGCCCCCTCGCGCGAGGCCGCACGCATCGCCGATCCCGCCATAGCGGAGGGCTACAGGGCCGTTTCCGCCTATCCCGATGACGGCTCCGTCATCATCGCGGATTTCGACGCCTCCCACCGCAGAACCGCCTATTCAACACTGTCCGACTCCCGAAAGAAGATTTACGATACCGTTTACGGCTCCGTTTCGGTATTCGGAGATTATCTTTTCAACGAAAAGGATGAGCCCCAAGGCTTCATCACGGATTTTCTCGGAGTATACGATGCCCTGAGATATGACCATCCCGATATCTTTATGTATTCCTCCTTCGTCTCGAAGGGCTGGACCATAAAGCCTGTATACTTTCTTCCGTCCGCCGATGCAAACAGCCCCGCGGATAACATCGACGACGTTGCTTTTGCCGCAAACGTATATTACAGGACCTTTGACCGCATTATCGATGCGATTCCCTCAGATATTTCGAATTACGGCAAGTGCGTATATCTTTGCGCTGTAATCAGTGCCCTCTGCACTTATGACAGAACCCTCAAAAGCGGCCTTGATATTTTTCCGCCGTACGGAGCGCTCATCGTAGGAACATCGGTGTGTCAGGGATATGCGGACTCTTTTCTCCTTCTGGCTCAGGCTGCCGGCATTGAATGCGACAGAACGTGGGGCACCGTCCGCGGAGAAAGCCACGTCTGGAACAGGGTTCAGACGTCAGAGGGTGAGCTCTATATTGATGCTACGTGGACAGACAACCTTGTGGAGGATAAAAACAGCCCCGTTCTTTTTTCAAGTCGGTACTTTCTCATGACACGCGAAGACCTTGAGTTCTACGGATATGAAAACGTCACGAATACCCCGGATTTCATAAGGGTATATTAAAATCGACAAGGAAGATTAAAAAGCAGCCGATACCGCGCCTATATAACGACAGAACGTACCGCCGTTTTTTTTTGCGGTACGTTCTGTCGTTTTTTGCGTGCTGTCGCTCATAACACATGCGGCACAGCCATAAGTCGGAGACTTCATGCTGTGCCGCATGTGTTTATTTTTCCTTTTTACCTAAGAGCTTCATGACAGCTCCTACGGCTGTTCCCGCAAAGGCTGCAGCGCCGATAGCAATTCCGGCGCCCTCCGCAGGAGTGATTTTTACCTTTTCTTTGCGCTTTGCGGCCTTCAGATCCTTCTTTTCGGCCTTTTTGGCGTTCTTCTTCTCATGTCTGCCGGGAAGAACCACCCTTTCAACACCTCTCTGCTCCTCGTCTACGGATTCGGGGGTTGCTGCCTCGATTCCGGTGAAATGAAGGGTGCCCGTACGGTTCTCACGGTATACGAACTCGTAGGCCTTGTCGGGTATGCGCTCTCCGGGGCAGTCGGTACCGTAATTCCAATGAGCACGGCTTACAACCTCGTCTCCCATTCTGAGATCCAGTCTCATGGAGAAGCCCGTATCCTCAAGGAAATGCACCTCGGTCGGAAAAATATCCTCGCCCTCAGTAAGCGTCGTTCCGTATCTGTTATTGAAGTCCTCAACCGTGAGCTCGGGGCAGGCGCTTCTGTCCCAGACAACGGCAACGGACCTGGGCTTAATGACGATGGCGTCGGCGGCGAAGCATCTGGCTTCGGGAGGCTGCTTTCCGGTTGTGATCCACGGTGCGAGCGCTCCGCCCTTCAGCGATACCTCGCAGAGCGAGGAATTGAACAGCGTGGCATAGGGGAATGGATTTTCCACGGTCTTATCGCCCTTTGTAAAGGGTGACGATGCCGTCAGTATCTCCGCAATTCTTACGGAGCACATCATCGCAGACTGCTCGGCCATGACCTTTCTTTTGCCTCTTTCTCCGGAAACAGTCACATAAACCGTGCGGTTTCCGGGGATTTCCGGCAGCAGGACCGATACCGTCGCCTTGCATCCGGCCTTCAGCTTGCCGATATGAGCCGTTTTGAATGGTTCGGCATCGTTGAGCTTCAGTCCGTTTTTCACACCCGGGATGAAATTTGCCCTAACGTCCGCAAGATCCCCGTCACCGTCGTTCTTTATAACTACCGATGCCGCAACCGTATCCACGGGGTTATATGACGCATTGAAGCTGATGCTTTCGATAACGGGAGCATTTCTTCCCTCGATATATACGGGAGAAGTCACGCAATACTGGTCCTTGCCCGTAATCCTGAGATAGTAATAATCGAAATCGGGCTCAAGCACCGGCTTCCAGGTAAACTCTCTTGCGACTCCGGGATTTCTCGACGCAACGACTATGCCGTCGCGGCCTATGATTTCCACAAGTCCTATTCCCTTTGCTGCCTCAGTCCTTATATCGATGTCAAAGCACAGCTTCTCGGGCGACACGAGCGTGGAGCCGAGCCACGCGCCGTTTACGCGGTAGAGAATCTTCATCGTGCTGTCGGAGGTTGTATAGGTGCGTCCCGCCTTCATCGCGTCCATTATGTTCTGTCTTGTAAGCGCGGGAGCAAGAACGCAGCCGCTCATGCGTGTTGCCGTAGTCCAGTCGGCTCCGTGGTTGTCCTCGTTGGATACGGGAGCCGCCTTCCAGCCCTTTGAAAGCATAAGACCGTACTCGAAATCGTAAAACATGCCCTTGATTTCGGAAAGAGCAACGGATTTTACGGCGCTTTCGGTCTTGTGCGCATATTCGTCAAAGTCTCCCCAGGGGTAGCCCGGATGGTTGAACATTGCAACGGCCTCCGGTCTGCGGGAAAGCCATTCATACATATCAGGAAGACTGTTTTCCTGAATATTGCAGACATAGTCCTCTGTTCCCAGAACATTTAGATGTCCCCAATAGCCGGTTTCCTTGTTCCAGGTCATTTCAAATCCGTAAAGAGCCGCAAATCTTCCGGGCTCGTCAAAACTGTCTGCCGTCTTTATGAGATTATCGTATTTTGCGTCATCTATGTAGTGCGAGTGGTCGGTTACCGCAAAATAATCCACCTTACCCACGTCTCTGGCATATGCATAGGCGTCGGAGGGCATGCCGGTTCCGTCGGATTCAGACGTGTGCGCATGCACTTCTCCGCGGTATACGCAGAGCTCGGACATATCGGAAAGACCGAAGCTTACGTTTCTTTCCGTTCTGTTGCCAATTGCATCGAAAAGCACGAGCTTAAGTCTGTGTTCGCCCTTTTCGGCCTTAAGCGGAAGCGTCATTCCGCCGTCGGTCCATTCCGCCGACGATGTCATGTTCTTTCCGTCGATTTCAATTCTGCATCGCGCGATGTCGGTTCCGGCGACGTCCGTCCATTTCACGGAAACGGCCGGCGCTGCCGTCATATCGTACACGTACTTCTCCGTCGGAATCATGGAGACGATGCGGGGTCCGGCATTGTCGAAGATCGGAACGTTAATGGGTTCTTCCTCTGTTGACGTGCTGCGTATTCCGTCCGAGACCGTGATTGTATAACCGAAGCTCTCGGAAAATTCGAAATACTTCAGGGGAATCTCGGCATGGAAGAGACCGTCGTCCCGTTCCGTCGCGGCAAAGCGGACGGCTTCCTTTCCCGAACCGAATGAAACGTACGCTGCAAAGCTCACGCTTTCAGGCTCCTCGGATACAACAGCGAACGACAGATCGCAGTTTCCGTCGCCGAGATATACTCTCGCAACGGGGCATACCGGAATTATGAGCGGGACCTGCGCCCCGGCCGAGGGCGCTCTCTGTCCTGCCGCCGGATAGCCCGGAGTCGGCTCGCCGTAATGGCGCTGACAGATACCCACGGAGGGATTTCTCATATCCACCGTCCAGTATGACGATCTCTTTACAGGCGTATCCCAGCTTCCGTATACGGTGCTGTAAATGCATGAATACACCTCGTCTCCGGCATTTCCTCCCTTGGGAACTACGGTAAATACCGATGAAAAGTGCTTGACGGGTATCTCTCCTATTCCCTTTTTAAGCTTTCTCTTGCCGCTTACGGGATCCGTACATGTCCAGTCGACGGGAATGATCCTTATGCTCCTTCCGTCGATGCCGTCAAGAGCTATTTTGTTTTCCCTGTTGTTGTACTCCGCGTTGAAGAGCTCCGCAAAATCCCCGGGGGTTACTCTGTCTCTTCCGCCGAAGCCGAAATTCTTCGGAACAAGTCCCCAGATCGCGGCAAATTCGCCTGGATGCAGGACGGTTCCGGCAGAGTCAGCCAGAGGCAGACGGCAGGTCGGCTTGCCCTCAGCCGCCTTTGATCTTGCATATATAAGCACCTCGTAATCAAAGAGGTCGACATCGCTCTTTCCGGGATTCATCAGCTCGAAATATGCCGTAAGCCCCGTTCCCTTGGGTCTCTCGTAAAGCTCAGTGAGGCAGAGTGCCGGAGGCTCGGGCAAACCGTTTTCCGAATACATGGGAACGGTATAATAGTCTGTAATATCGGCAAGTATGCCTTCCTCGGCAAGAGCATAGGAAAACTCTTCGCGTTCGGTTTCCGATGCGGGAACGGTTACCGAATAAATCTCATAGCTGTTTACGGGAGTCTCCAGAGTGTCAACCGGGGTCATTTCGTATTTTCCGCCGTTTTTGACATACAGCACAAGCCTGTCGGGAACCGTTCCGTTTTCCTCTGCCGCTGCAGCGATAACCTGGAGGGGCAGTCCCTTCAGCGCATATTCGGCGGGATTATGTATGATTTTCGGGAGTACTCCCGTAGTTTTTGTTCTGAATTTCATCTCTTTGCCTTTCCGGGGTAAATATGCTTTTTCCGGCACCCGAAAGGGTGCCGGATATTTTATTTGCCGGGCCCTGTAAAATCATATGATAATACGGAGCCCATTTTTTTACATCTGTCCTACGGTCGCGTTTCCGGACCAGCTGTTATAGCATATGTATCTCGTGCGGATTTCGCCCTCTTTTCTGTAATCGAACCAGAGTCTGGGCTCATCGAGCTCCTCGATGACATCGGTCTCGCCGCTAATGTATTCCTCGATTCTCATCTTTGCGGACTCGAGTCTGCCCTTAAGTCCGCCTAGTCTGATTTCCTCGTTGCCGAAGCCGAAGTGCTTGTTTTCGGTGTACCACTGTTTTCTGAAGGCTGCGGTGAACACATCGAGCTTTGCGATGCAGGCGGGAATTACGGAGGTGGCAAGCTCTCTGAGAGCGGTCTTGTCGCCGGCCTTGTAAGCGGCGGTGATTCTTACGCCGAGATCGGCCTTAACAGCAAGAAGGTCGCAGAGGGTGCCGAGAGAGTTGTAAATATATCCCCAGCGTTTGTCGGAGGCATGAGCGAGAAGAGACTTTGCGAACGATGCGTACTGAGCAGAGACATCGTCATCCATATGCTTGTCAAAGAGGCCCTCGAGCGGATCGTTGTAAAGCAGATACTTGCAGGGGTTGACGGGGTGGGATACTTCTCCGGCGGCGGTTCCGGGCATATCGTTCGGAAGGTCGAAGAGGAGAAGATCGTCCCATTCGGCTCCGAACACCTGTACGGAGCGCTTCTTCAGAAGAGTCTCGTCAACATCGTGACCGGCATAGAGTCTCTCTGCGTAATAAAGCAGCACGGGAAGAGTCGAGAACTGGGCAGCCTCGCCGCCGTTATCGCCCCAGCCGGTTACTATAACCTGGCCGATTCCGTGAGTGGCGCAGCTGTCAAGCTGAAGCTTTGTGGATACAAGCGAGAATTTATTGTGGGGAGCTATGCAGGACCACTTCCAGGCTCCGCCGGCAAATGCGACGGGATTGGAGAACTTCAGGTGGCAGTCGAGCATATGGTCTACGCGCTGTGTATCGAGAGAATAGTAATCCCAGTATACGAGAGTGACATTCTCGGGAACCTTATCCATAATATCCTGAGCGATTTCGCCCTCGCGGACGTAATAAGCTCCGCCGAAGGCCATTCTGAAGAACATATCGGACCACATCATGGGAGCGAGACCGAGCTCCTTGCATATGCCGGCAACCACGCCGAGATGCTCGAGCATGATATCGGAGGCCTTGCGGTAGCCGTGCTTCTTGAGATATGTTCCGAGGCCTAAGCTGTGAGCCTCGTCCATACCGATGTTGATTCTTCTGGATCTGAAGCATCTGGAGCAGGTTTCGAGGCAGGCTCTGACAAAGGCGTAGGTTCTGTCGTCTCCGGCGAGAAGAATGTCGCCGGTATCGGAAAATGCGCGGAGTCCGGGCCATCTTATGGCGGTTGCGAGGTGGGCGAGGGTCTGGATGCAGGGGATAACCTCAATGCCGAACGAGAAGGCGTAATCGTCAATCTCGCGGAGTTCCTTCTCGGAGAAGCGGCCGCGCATGTGGCCGAAATAGGGGTATCCGGGAACCTCGTAGGTATCCTCGGTATAAAGCATGAGCGAATCGTAGCCGAGAGCCGCAAGGGTTCTGACGAGATGACGGATTCCGTCGTGATTCATTACGGCGTTTCTGGATTCGTCAACCATATAGCAGAGCATCTCCGGAGAGGGAGCATCCACTGTGATTTTGTCGTTCTCGGAGAGTCCGTCCAGCATGGAAAGGCCTCTGAAAAGCTCGCATTTTTTGCGGTATGTAATGCTGTAGCAGCCGTTTTTGAGAGCGGCCTTGAAGGAATCTCCCTTTGATACCCTGAGGGAGCTGCCGTTTTCGGAAACCCCGATACCCAGATCGGCGCAGACTTCGGCTATGCAGTCCTTGAGCTTAGCGGGGATTTTTTCGAGTGAAACGCAAACCGACATCTTTTGTTACTTCCTTTCGTTATTTGGAAGAGAGCTTGCGGAAAAGATCCGCGTAAATGGGGTCTCTCTTGATTTTTCTTACATACATATACGGAGCGCGGGCGCCGTCAAAGGCATATCTGCAGTCGGATGTCACATAGGGACGGGGAATGACTACGGTCTCCTCGGCCGCAGGGCACGTGAAGGCGGCAATGGTTGTGACGTCCCAGATAACCTTGGACCAGCCGTAATCGGACTGATTGTATTCGGAGGCATAGCTTCCGATGATTTTGCAGAGGTAATCGCAGAGCTCGTTCTTTCCGCTGAGATAGTAATTGACCTCGGGAACGGATGTAATGAACTGAGAGCAGACGCCGTCGCAGGGAATCTGAAGGAGGGTTATTCCGCTGTCAAAAACCACCTGTGTTCCGGGAATGTCCTGCTTGAGGTTGAATTCCTTTGTGTCGGGACGCTCGAGAGCATGGCCGCCGAGCCAGACTAGAACCGCCTTATCGGCGATTTCGGGGCACTTGGCAACTGCTGAGGCAACGTTGGTTATAGCGCCGATGGCAACGATGTATACGGTTTCGTCGCTGTTCATAACGGTATTTATGATGTTGTCGCAGGCTTCGGATTCAACGGGCTGCTTGTCGGCAGTCATGAATCTTTCCGAGCCGCGGTAAACCGGAATCTTCTCTGCCAGCACGGGATCGACGAGCTTCATGATTTTGAAAATTTCGTTATAGCTCTTTTCCATTCCCTCCTTGGGACCGCTTGAGCGTCTGTTGTGGAAGGGAGCCGCATTCACGGAAAGCAGCTCCACGCTCTCGGGGGAAAGCATGGCGTATGCCAGGGCAAACTGGTCGTCAACTTCATTGAAGCAGTCGGTATCGAGAATGATTTTTTTGCGCTCCCCGTTGCGGAGTTCACGCAATGCGTCATAAGTGTTCATAGGTATACCTCTGAATATGGTTATTATTTCACCGAAATGCAGTGCTTCGTCCGTAAAAAACGGGCTGCCGATAGGTCAAAGAACCTTTAACAACCCGATTTTTACATGGGACCGGACTGCCGGTCTTATTAAGTTACGGTGTTTCGTTTAATCCGCAACGGTGTCACGGACCGTGTCCTCGGGTCAACAGACGTACCGGTTATCTTCTGCCGCCGAAATCGTCTCTGGACTTGCGGCTCTTGATGAGCTCCATGATGGAATCGAAATCGGAAGAACCGTTATCGGTTGTCTGAGTATTCTGACGTCCGTAGTTCTGCTGGGGAGCGGGCTTTACGGGAGTCTGCTGTGCGGGCTGGGAAGCTGCCTGAGTCTGCTGTGCGGGCTGCTGGGGAGCCGGCTGTCCGGCAGCCTGTCCGGCGGCCTGCTGAGCTGCCTGCTGGGCTGCCTGCTGAGCTGCTGCATTGCGCTGCATCTGAGCTGCGGCTGCGCTTGCGCCGGTACCTGCCGATGTCTGGGCAGCGGGCTTTACGGGCTCGGGCTTCTTTGCGGGCTCCTGCTTTGCGGGCGCTTCGGTATTCTTGCCGGCATTGTCCTGGGCAAAGCCCGTGGCAATGATGGTAATCTTCATCTGGTCATCGAGGTTTTCATCGAAAACGACACCCCAGATTACGTTCGCATCGGGATCGGCCTCGGCGGTGATCATGGAGGAGGCTAGATCCGCGTCCTCAAGTCCTACGTCGGGGGACATTGTGATATTTACGAGGATTCCGGTCGCGCCCTTGATGGAGGTCTCAAGCAGCGGGCTGGAGATGGCGGCCTTGGCGGCGATTTCCGCCTTGTCCTTGCCGGAGCCTTCGCCTACGCCCATGTGGGCATAGCCGGCATCCTGCATGACGGAGGTAACGTCGGCAAAGTCGAGGTTGATGAAGCCGTCTCCGTTGATAAGCTCGGAGATGGACTGAACGCCGCGGCGGAGAACGTCGTCGGCAATTTCAAATGCATTGTAGAGAGTGATTCTGGTATCGGAAACCTGCTTGAGTCTCTCGTTGGGAATAACGACCAGGGAGTCTACGTACTCGTTGAGATTTTCAATGCCCTTCTCTGCCTGAAGCATTCTTCTGCGGCCCTCGAAGATAAAGGGCTTGGTTACGATGGCAACCGTGAGAATACCCATTTCACGGGCGATTCTGGCGACGACGGGAGCCGCGCCGGTTCCGGTTCCGCCGCCCATTCCGGCTGCGATGAAAATCATATCAGCTCCGGCAAGCGCCGCCTTGATATCGTCGGTGCTCTCCTCTGCGGCTCTCTGACCGATGTCGGAGTTTGCTCCGGCTCCGTGTCCCTTTGTGATCTTCTCGCCGATAGTAATCTGCTTCTGTGCGCTGCAGCCTCTGAGGGCCTGCTTATCTGTATTTATCGCAATGAATTCGACACCGCGGATGCTGGAGGAAATCATTCTGTTTACGGCATTGTTTCCGCCTCCGCCTACGCCGGCAACCTTAATATTGACGCCGCTTTCAAACAGTTCGTCGTTCATCATCTGTGACATATAGCTACCTCACCTTTCTTATACGGCGGAAACCGGGCTCCGCCTCATCTCTTTTATATTTACTTATATATAATAATATATTTTTCGTTTTTTTTCAAGTGTTTTTGCGATTTTTTTGATTTTTTCTTTACGCGTGCGGTAAAAATGACGTCATCTCGTCATAGGGTCTAAGGACTCGAGTTTTTTCACGCCAATCCTCGAAGGGTCGGAGAGGTCCACCGACGCGCATTCCGTTCCCGCGCTCTTCTCCTCCTCGATGATGCGAAGCGCCGCATCGAGCTTGAGTCTCGCGTCCTCGGTGCTTCCGAAGTAGAGCCTGTAGCTGCCGTCGACGGTAACCGTTATCCCGTATTTCAGATCGAGGAACAGCATGTTGCATCTGTCGGTGATTCCGGCATCAATCACCGTGCGTACAAAGGAAACGATGTACTCACCGTCGGCTCCGTCTGCGAATACCGCGGTGCTTCCCGAGGTTGCGGTGACGATTTCGGGAAGTGTAACCCTTATAAGTCCGGCGCTCTCGAATGCGTCCGGAGTCTTCTCCATGGATACCACTCTGAGCCCCGACGACATGGAAAACCAGTTTCCGTGTATTTCGGTGTATATTTCGGGCTCGGTTTCCCGTACCGTAAACACGACGGTGCCCGGAAGCTCGATTTTTACCGTGCAGCTCTCGAGCGGGGTAAGCTTCTCCGCGGGATCGGAGGATTTCGTTCTGCCGATGAGCAGGCTCTTGCCGTACTGCATTCCGGAGGCCTCCATAAGCTCCTCGGCCGTATAACCGGTTTCGCCGTCGACTACGACGTTTTCTATTCTCATAAGTCCGAAAAGAACCGCCGCGGCTCCTACGAGAAGCAGCACGGACAGAGTCCCTATGAGAATCGCGATGACCTTCTTTGCGCTGTCCTTTTCCTTTTCGCTCGCCGTCAGCTCTATTCTTCCGCTCTTGATTTCATCGGGATCTATGACGGAGGACCTGGACATGAAGCCCGAAAGCCAGTTTTTTCCGGCCTTTTTCGTCATGGCATAGCGTCTGACCGTCCCCGCAGAGCCGGTCTTCTTTTCGGTTATCTCCCGGAAACCGGAGGGAAGATGCGATTCTTTTGCTTTTCTGTATCTGTCCATCGGTTTCCTCCTCTTTAAGGCTTATCTTCCCGTAAGCCTCATGATTTCTTCAAAAATAAGTTCGTTTGCATCGGACGGAGAAAGCTGCGAGATTTTTCTTCCCATCTCGTCGGCAAAGCCCGGCACCGAGAATATCTTTTCGACCTGATCGGCAATGAGACCGGGCTCAAGGTCCTTCTCCTCCGTCACGACGGCTCCTCCGCTCTTCTCGAGCACTAGGGCGTTCTTGTACTGCTGATTGTCCGTCACGTTCGGCGAAGGGATCAGAAGGGCTCCTCTGCCCGCTCTCGACAGCTCGGAGCAGGTTATGGCTCCGCTTCTGCAGATTACGAGATCCGCCGCGGAAAGCTGAAGCGGCATGTCGTATATGTATTTTACGAGTTTTATGTTTCTGTATCCGTCAAAGCCTGAAGCCTTGAATTTCTCCCTGCACTCTTCGTAATAATCCGCGCCTGTCGCGTGTATATAATAGCAGTCCGGATGATTGGATACGTATTTCTCCATTATCTCGAAGGCTATACCGTTGATTGTACCCGCTCCGAGGCTTCCGCCGAAGGATACGAGATAATTGTTGTATATTCCGGCTGTGCCCAGCTTTTTTCTGGCTTCCTTCTTGTCCGTTACGGCAATCTGTCCCGAAAGAGGGCAGCCCACGTGCATGATTTTGTTTGCGTACGCCGGATCAATCTGCTCCGCCGTTACGTCGAAGTTTATGAATATTCTGTCGACCTTCGGAGCAAGCTTTCTGACAGCCAGGCCCGGAACCGCATTCGACTCGTGAACGGCCGTGGGGATTCCCGCCTTTGCCGCCGCTACGAGAACCGGCCACGAAACGTAGCCGCCGGTTCCTATGACGATGTCCGGCCTGAATTCGCGGATTATCCCCGCAGCCTTTATCGGCGATACGAGCGCGAGATAAGCGGCTCTTATGTTTTTGAGAGAAAGCTTTCTTTCGAAGCCTCTTACGTTTACGTGATAAAGAGGATATCCGGCGCGCGGGATAAGCGTGTTTTCGAGTCCCCGCTTTGTTCCGGCAAATGCGATGACGGCATCCGGAATATGTGATTTTACTGTTTCGGCAATAGCGAGCGCCGGATTGATATGACCGCCGGTTCCGCCGCCGGTAAAGAGAATTCTCATTTTTCCTTCCGCCTTTCGGTTTGATTTACGGGTCGCAGTATCTCGACAGTCCGAGCAGCAGCCCGGCGTCGAAGAGCTGTATTATGGTTGCGCTTCCTCCGCTCGAGAAGAACGGAAGCGATATTCCCGTGTTCGGAGCAAGTCCCGTCACAACGAGAACATTAAGAAGCGCGTGGATTCCGATTTTGAATGAAATACCGAGTATTATGAGAGAAGCGAATCTGTCTCGGCATCTGAAGCCCAGCCAAAAGCCTCTGAGAACAAGTCCCGCGAATAAAAGCATTATCGCCATCGCTCCGAAGAAGCCGAGCTCCTCGCACACGACGGTGAAGATGAAGTCGTTCGTAACCTCGGATACGTAGCCGTATTTAAGCTGCGATTCGCCGAGGCCCTTGCCGAAGAGTCCGCCGCTGCCTATTGCGTACAGGCCCTGCGTCGTCTGCCAGTCCTTGCCCATGAGATCGGCTCCGCGATGCAGCCAGCTCTCTATTCTGTCACTTGTATATCCGGTTCTCGTCAGTACGAAAACCGCAATTCCGCCGAGGCCGGCGAGAGACAGAAGCCAGACCATGCCGCCTCCGGCGCAGAAAATCATGAAAACGCCGATGAGAGCAGATATGACCATTCCGGAAAGATGGTGCTCGGCAGCAATGAGACCGGCACAAGCCACTGTAGCGATTCCGGGGAAAAACGTGGTTTTTAAAAAATGCTCTTTTCCGGGTCTTTCGATTACGTTATAGCTGTCGTCCCTGACAGATCCCGCCGATATTCTCGCGCATACGACTATAAGAGCCGTTTTGGCTATTTCGGAGGGCTGAATCGACAGATTTCCGGGGAGGAAGATCCATCTTTTTGCAATGCCGTCCGCGCGTCCGATAGCGAGAACGAGAAGCAGAAGGGCAATGCCGAAAACCGCAAACAGCGGTGTAACCGTTCTTGTCAGGGCAGGAGAAGCAAATACAATAACGCCGATCATAACAGCCGCGCCGAGAACAAGATGTATAAGGTGCGATCTTATCGTTCCGAAGGGATTGTCCCCGGTGGTTTCAGAATACGCGCTGCTCGCGCTGAAAAGAACCACGGTTCCCAGAAGGACAAGTATCACCGTAAGCACTAGGAAGACGGTGTCCGGACGGCTCTTTACAAGTATCGGTCTGCCGTCGGCAATTCGCATTGCCGGCTCCTTTTTCAGATTCCGAGCCATGCCACGATGCAGCCGACAAGGGTTACGGCCGAGAATACGGCTACGATTTTTATCTCGCTCCAGCCGCATTTTTCAAAATGATGGTGTATGGGGGCCATTTTGAATATCCTCTTTCCGTGGGTGAGCTTGAAATAGCCGACCTGAAGGATATCGGAAAGGACCTCGCAGATATAAATGATACCCGCAATGAAAACGATGAGGGGCTCTCCGAGAGTGAACGCCATGGCCACCGCCATTCCTCCGAGGAAGAGTGAGCCCGTGTCACCCATGAATATTTTTGCGGGATAGAAGTTGTACATGAGAAAGCCGATGCAGCCGCCGAAAGCGACTCCCGAAAGAAGAGCGAGCCCCGATGCGTTAAATACGATTCCGGCAATTCCGAAAAACAGTGCGATGACGGCGGTGACCGAGGAGCAGAGACCGTCTATTCCGTCCGTAAGATTTGCCGCGTTGACAATGCCGGCAACGACAAGAACCGCTATGGGGTAATAGAATACGCCGAGCTCCAGCTCAAAGTCCGTGAAGGGTATCGGGAGAGCGGTTGTTATGCAGCCACAGAGCTTCATGGCCGCAATGTATGCCGCTGCGGCAACCAGCTGAAGCGCCAGCTTCTGCCAGGCCTTAAAGCCCTGATTCTGCTTTTTTATAAGCTTTGTATAATCGTCAAAGAAGCCGATGAGAGCGTTTGCAAGCGCCATGAGATATCCGAGAAGAGCCGGAAGGAACGCGGAAAAATCTCCGCGGCAGGCAGAGATTACCGCATATACTGCTACGGCCGCAGCGGAAGCCATGATGAAGGATACGCCTCCCATTATGGGAGTTCCCTCCTTGCCTGCATGCCAGCGGGGACCGATTTCATATATTTTCTGTCCGATCTTTTTGCTCTTGAGCACCGGAATGAGTTTTTTGAGAATCAGGAAGGTCGCAAGATAAACTGCAACCGCCGAAACGAGGAAAACAATGATACGATCCATTTCTTTGACACTCTTTTCTGATTACGGTTTTCGGACCGGGTCCGATTATTTCCGGAAGGCTTTCCGGTGTTTTCTGTCTTTACTCGGCCATATCCCGGAGCGAAGCCGCAAATCTCTCGGCGCCCACTCCTCTGCTGGCCTTTATGAGAACGACATCGTCCTTTCGGATAATCCCTCGCAGAGCTTCAAGCGGGGCCGAAATGTCCTTTACATCGGGATATGCGAAAACGTTTTTTCCGTCCATCCTTTCAAGCGCACCGGCAGCTATTTCGGCGCCGAGGCTTCCCACGGTTATGAGAATATCGGTGCCCGCTTCGGCGCATCTTCTTCCGGTCAGACGGTGGAGCTCCGGAGCATCGTCGCCGAGCTCGTACATATCGCCGAGCACCGCGATTTTTCTTCCGACAGAGCCGCGCTTCCTGTAGAGCTCGTCGTGGACCCTGAAAGCGGCTGCCATGGATTCCGGCGAGGCGTTATAGCAGTCGTTGATAAACGTGGTTCCGGCTATCGAAAGCACCTGCTGTCTCAGGCGGACGGGACGGTATGCCGCAATTCCGGCTCTTATTTCATCGTCGCTGAGCCCGTATACGATTCCGGCGCCTATCGCAATCAGGGCGTCGGAGGCATTGTGAATGCCGGGTACGGGTAGTCTCAGGTCTCCGATATATCTGCCGAAAGCGGGGCAGTCGGCATCAAAGCTGACCGTTTCTCCGTCGGATACCGTGTTCCTCGCCCTTATGCCGGCATCGCGGGAGACGGAAAAGGTCACCGTGCGCTTGTCCTTGAATGCGGTTTCGGCAAACAGGGGTTCGTCGGCGGGCAGGAAAAGGGTTCCGTCGGCATCCAGACCGTCGGCTACGCTGAGCTTTTCGAACGCGAGCTTCTCCCTTGAGCCGATATGGCCTATGTGAGAGCTGCCCAGAACCGTTACGGCAGCAATGCGCGGCCTGCATATACAGGACATTGCCGATATTTCACCGCGCTGCTCAAGCCCCATTTCAAAGATTCCGGCGTAAGCGTCGGCGGGAGCGGACAGCAGCGAAAGCGGCATGCCTATGACGGTATTGAGGTTTCCCTCGCTTCTGAACGCTTTGCGGCTTCCGGCTGAGAGCACGGAATAAATCATTTCCTTCGTGGCGGTTTTGCCGACGGAGCCGGTTACCGCGACCCTGAACGGGCAGCTGCCTTCGCCGTATGCTCCGGCAAGCCTGCCGAGCGCCTTCACGGTATCATCGACGAGGATCAGCGCGGCATCGCCGGTATCGCACTCAGGAGCATATTCGCAGAGCACGGCCGCAGCCCCGTTTTTTACGGCAGTCGGAATATAAAGATGTCCGTCGGTCTTTTCTCCGCGGATAGCAAGAAAAAGACTGCCGGACACACAATCGCGGGAGTCGGTACAAACAGAAGAAACCGGGATGCCGGCAGAGCCGTCCCGGATTATTTTGCCGCCGCATTTTTCCGCGGCTTCACGTATACCGATACTGTTTTTTCCAAGATATATAATCATAATATCACACTGAAAATGGGTCCCGGGTCCCAAGTTTTCTATCCGGCCTCGAATGCACAAACATAATCATCCGGGACCCGGGATGTATGAAAAATAAAATGATGAACGTTTTTCAGTCGTCGTTGAGGTTCATGTATCTGAACGTTACGGTGACGGTTTCGCCCTCTGTTGCGCGTGTTCCGGCGTCCGGGAACTGGTCGAAAACGACCGCTCCGGAGCCTGTTTCGTAGTTTGTCGTTCCCTTTACCACGATATTGAAGCCCGATGAAAGCAGCGTGCTTCTCGCGGCCGCCGCGGACATTCCCACAAGGTTCGGTACGGTTTTGTTGTTTACGGGAGCGGATTCGCCGACATAAAGAACTACGGTTCCGCTGTCCTTCTGGAGCAGCGTTCCGGCTTCCGGCACCTGTGACGTTACGACGGTTCCGACACCTACGGTTTTTACCTTGAGTCCCGTCTTCTCTATCGCGGCTGCAGCCTCTGATGAGGACTTGCCGAGATAGCTGCCGATTTCGACGCTGAGCTTGGCCTGCTCGGCCGGCGTATAAACCGGAGAGATGTTGAAATACGGCAGTATTTCGCTGAGTGCAGCGGAAACGTAAGGAGCCGCAACCGTGCTGCCGAACGGTGTTTTGAGAGCCGTGGGAGCATCGACGATTAGCAGTATTGCGATTTCGGGGTCGTCATACGGAGCGAAGGCGAAGCAGGAGCAGATTTTGTTCTCCTCGTCCTTTTCTCCGATTTTTTCGGAGGTTCCGGTCTTGGCGGCTACTCTGTATCCGGCCACGTAGGCGTTTCGTGAGCCTCCGTTGCCGGCAACACCCTCTGCAAGAACCGTGGCGACCGTTTTCGAGACGCTCTTGCTTATTACCTGTCTTACGGTTGTTGCCTCGTGCTGCATTACGGTTTTTCCGTCGGAATCAGTTATGGATTCGACGATGTACGGCTGCACAAGATAACCGCTGTTAGCTATGGAGGATACCGATGCGAGATGCCTTATCGGGCTGACCTTGAAGTTCTGACCGAAGGCGCACATGGCAAGGTTGATTTTCGTAAAGCCCTCGCGGCTCCAGAAAATCGTTCCTCCCTCGCCGGGAAGATCTATGCCTGACTTCAGAAAATATCCGAAGTTTTCAACGTAATCGTAGTAGCTCTTTGAGCCGATGGCCACGCCCGCGGTGATGAACCAGGGGTTGCAGGATTGCTGCAGTCCCTCCGCAAAGGTCAGATTGCCGTGGCCCCAGTGGTTGGAGCAGTATACGAGTCTGTCCTCGATTCTGATGGAGCCCGTGCAGCGGAACGTATCCGTAAGCTTTACAGCCCCTGTATCGAGAGCGATGGCGGTTGTAACGGGCTTGAACGTGGAGCCCGGAATGTACGTGTAGCTTACGGCCATGTTTGACCACATTTTTTCCAGCAGCTCCGCTCTCATGGAGGCATATTCGCCGCTTTCGGGGTCAAGTCCCGCGCCGTTAAGCTCGGCAAGGTATTCGGCGGCCAGCGTCCATGCCGAATTCGGATTGAAATTCGGATAGGTTGCCATTGCGTATACCGCGCCGGTTTTAACGTTCATAACGATGCCGCAGGCGCCTTCCAGCGCAGCGTTCTCGTAGTATGTCTTTTTAAGCTGCTCCTCGAGTATCGACTGAACCCTGACATCGATGGTGGTGTGAAGATCGCAGCCGTCCTCCGGAGGAATATAATTGGAATACTCGTATCCTATTTCGCGTCCGAAGCTGTCAACGGCAGTGACGTATTTGCCGTCCGTGCCCGAAAGCATACTGTTGTAATATAGCTCCAGACCGTACAGTCCGTATCCGTCCTGTCCGGTAAAGCCTATGACCTGAGATGCGAGATTATCGTAAAGATATGTTCTTCTGCTGTCGGCTCCCGCAAATATCATGCTTTTGAAGCCGTTTTCGTCGCGGAAATCCGTGACCCTCTTGGCCAGCGCCCTGTCGGCGTCGTTGAGGACCGTAGCATCCCGGCTGCCGATTCTCGATGTCATTTCAAGGATTTTTTCGGCATCGGTTCCGCAGATTCCGGCAAGTCCCTCGGCTATCAGGACATCGGCTTCTCTTTTTGGGTCTTTTTCGGCATCGTCGCGCTTCTTTTCGGCTTTTTCGACGGCGGCCTTAGCCTCCGCGATTTTCTTTTTGCCTTTGCCTGTATCTGCCTTCGGATCGTTTTCGGCTTCTCTCAAAGCCGTTCTCGCCTCCGAAAGAGCTGCCTCCGCATCCGCAACGGCCTGCTCGGCGGCTTTTTTCGCATCGATGATTGCCTGGGGATCAATGAAAATTCTGTATGTCGCTACGTCCGTGGCGAGTATTTCTCCGCTCGCGGAATAAATGCTTCCTCTCTTGGCGGAAACCGTTCTTTCCGAGGTAAGCTGGTCCGTAACCTTGCCCTTGTAATAGTCCGAATCACGTCCCTGCATCAGGTACAGTCTGAGTCCGACGCCCGCGACGCTGAGTATGAACAATCCGGATACCGCAAGAAGTCTGTTCCTGAGCGCTTTTTTTCTCAGTCTGTTTCCCGGCAGTTTTGAAAGGAATTCTTCTTTTTTCATTTTGAGGCGCGAAGTCCGAGAGCGGAAAGCAATGCGGGCATTACGCCGCCGCTCTTCTCATCCTCCGAATGCTCGACCGAATCCTCCGGATTGATTTTTATCATTGTATATACGCTCTTGTCAAGCTCAACCATACCGTATTTTTCAACGGCAAGGCTTTCGAGCAGGAACAGATCGTTCTTTTGCTCAAGCTCTATTCCGAGCTGAATCTTCTGGGCTTCCTTGTCTCTGATCTGGCTCTCGAGTCTCGACACCGCAGTGGCTGCGCTGTGCTTCATTACGCTGAGAGTAATGGGAAGCGCAAGCACGAGCATGAAAACCGCAACTATCGCGAGAGCGGCGTAAAGACCGTTGGAGTTTGCGGGGCGCTTATCTGTTTCGGCGATAAGGTCCTTGCGGAAGAACTGCTCCTTCAGATTGCCGAGGAAGCCTGCGCGTCCTACGGGACGCACCATCATCTCGCTTTCTCCGCCGGATACGGCAACCGCCGCTGCGGTTCCGGCTCTGCGGCCTGCATCGGTGTATCCGCCGTCGTAAACAGTCTCGCGTCTTCCGAAGAACAGGGCCTTGTTTCCGTCGGTGTTTTCAAACTGCTCTTCCACGCCCTTGACTTCATATAATGTATAAGGATGAGCGGGTCTTGCAGCGGTTGAAATTCTTCTTGCTGCCTGCTCTCTTTCGAGATTTCTCACGGGAGCACCCATACGGCTGTCCCTGAACGCTCTCTCGTCCGCGCTGAGATGCAAAAAGTCCTCAACGGTCATAAAGGCGCGTCCGTCAGCCCTGCCCGTACGGTAGCGGTTTGAAAAATCCTGTCTCATGATATCGTCGAGACGTCCCGCTCCCGGATTTTCAAGGCGGTTTCTGAGCTCTCTTCTCTCGTATTCCGAAGCCTCGGTGATATATGAGCCCTCGAGGCCGCGGCCGTCGAACCTGTCCTTCAGAGTTCTGAACGAATCCTCAAAGCCGTTGTATATTACGTTTTCCGACATACCGTGGTCCCTTCTTTCCGCCTTCATTTATCTTTCCGGCAGCGGAAGGCAGCCGCAGGCCGGAGTTAACTTATTTAATGAATGATTCCGTCGCGGGAAAGCATTTTTCCACGACTCTGAGCTTCGCGCTGTGCGATCTCGTGTTTTCTCCGAGCTCCGTTGCGGACGGAAGAATCGGCTTGCGGCTTATCTGCCTTATGACGGGAATTCTTCCGCACACGCATACGGGAAGCGATTTCGGGCAGACACAGCCGACGGCCATGTCCGCAAAGGCCTCCTTGACCGCCCTGTCCTCTATCGAATGGAAGGTGATGACGGCTCCGCGGCCTCCGGGCTTCAGCAGGCTTACTGCATCCCTCAGAGCGTCCGGGATTATTTCTATTTCTCTGTTAACTTCTATTCTTATAGCCTGGAACGTTCTCATTGCGAAATGATGCTTCTGAGATTTTCCTCCGTCCGGAAGTGCCGAACGGATTACCGATACAAGTTCAAGCGTTGTTTCGATAGGCTTTTTTTCTCTTTCGCGGCATATTGCGGAGGCAATCTTCCTTGCGAATTTTTCCTCGCCCCAGTCCCACAGGATTCTGCAAAGCTCCTCATAGGAGTAGCCGTTTACCACAGAACGGGCATCGGAAACGTCGCTCTCATCCATTTTCATGGAAAGCGGCGCGTCCGCGAGATACGAGAAGCCCCTCATGGGATTGTCAAGCTGATAAGACGAAACACCGAGATCAAGCAGGAAGCCGTCAACGGCTTCGATTCCGAGCTCGGCGCATACTCTTTTCATATCGGAATAGTTTGCGTGAACGGTGACGGCGCGTCCTCCGTACACGGAAAGTCTTTCCGAGGCAACCGCAACGGCATCGCTGTCTCTGTCGATGGCGATGAGCCTTCCCCTCTCCGAAAGCCTTGAAGCTATCGCGGAGGAGCGTCCCGCACCGCCCGCGGTACCGCCGAAGTAAAAGCCGGCCGGCTGTAGGACAAGGCCCTCAAGGACCTCGTTAAGCATTACCGGGAAGTGAGAAAACTCCGGCAGCTCCTTTTCCGGGATATCAGACATCCGCGTTCTCCGCAGCGGCTCTCATGGCATCCAGATCCTCGGCGGCGGTAAGCGCCTCGTAGTTTTCCTTGGACCAGATTTCCGCGTTCTGTCCGCATCCGACGATGACGACGGTTCCCGAAAGCCCCGCGTATTCGACAAGCTCGCTATTGAGGGTTACTCTTCCCTGAGCATCGGGAACGAGGCTGTCGCCCATTCTGTTGAAGAATCTCATGATGGGCTCGCGCTCCTTTACCGGAAGTCCGCTGAGCTTTTCGGTTATATGTCTCCACTCGTCAAGCGAGCAGACCTTGAGCGATTTCGATCTGATGCTGGGGTATACGATGAGCGGAGAACCGAGAGCTTCCCTGTGCTTTGCGGGCACGAACACGCGGTTCTTACCGTCCATATTATAGTTGTAGACACCCATACACGGCATTATTTCCAGCATGTTCCTGCTCCTTTCTCCGGTCATTCTTTTTCACAGAGTCGAAAAAGACGGGAATAAAACGGTCGTCTTCGGAGGAAAATCCTCCAATTTCCACCTTTTTTCCCCTTTTTTCACCTTATGTGCTATAATTATAATACATCACGGCAAAAAATGCAAGAGTTTTTTATATGAATTTTTGATTTTTTTATTATTTTATTATTATTTTCGGCTCTATGACCGGCGGATACAAAAAACGCGGGGATATGCCGCGCGCAGCGGCCTACATTTAGGAACAAATACAAAAATGCGTCATCTCCGGGGCCGGGCCTTAAGAAAACGCAAAGCGGGAGACGGGTAAAAGCAAAAGGCTTTGCACCCGTCTCCCGCGGTTATATACC
>JAKSPQ010000129.1 GCA_024404665.1 Clostridia bacterium | reverse complement strand
TTCTCCGTTCTCGCCAACCTTCCCAAAATCAAGAAGGCCGGCAAGCACGACATCATTCTCTTCTCCAAGTGGACGCTGAGCCACGATCTCGTAGGCGACACCAAGGTCGGAGACAAGAGCTTCAAGACCTACATCACCGATTACTTCAGAAACTGAGAGGGCTGAAAAATGGTATTCACACCTCTGTTCTGGATACTTGTTGCCGTATCCGCAGTTCTCTGCTGCATCGGTTTTTATAAGTTTGTCTGGTTCATG
This sequence comes from Clostridia bacterium, assembly GCA_024404665.1. Taxonomy (GTDB): domain Bacteria; phylum Bacillota; class Clostridia; order Oscillospirales; family CAG-272; genus CAG-390. Next base: position 6,811 of record JAKSPQ010000129.1, on the reverse strand, counting down.
TCCGTCGGCTACGGCCTTGCGGTTGCCGGCTGCGGAGCTACTATGCTCATCTCCTCCCTTGTTTCGGGACAGATAAGCATACCCTATATTATCATCTGCATTCTCTTTATCGTATACGGCTGCCGTCTCGGTCTCTTTCTCCTTCTCCGTGAACTGAAAAACGCGGCATACAGGAAAAAGCTCGATGCCCAGACCTCAAAGCCCGTTCCCTTCTTTGTAAAGGCAGCAATGTGGGCGATGATGGCCTTCCTCTATCCCGCTCAGGTGAGCCCCGTGCTCTTCCGTCAGGTAAATGGCGGAATGACGCTTGCCGGCGATGTATGCGCCTGGATCGGTGCCGTGATTATGCTCATCGGGGTAGTCATTGAGGCCGTTGCCGACAGACAGAAATCCGCACAGAAGAAGAAAAATCCCCACATGGCCGCCACAAAGGGACTGTTCAGACTCTGCCGCTGCCCCAATTACTTCGGCGAAATACTTGTATGGACCGGCTGCTTCGTGTCCGGCATCACTGCGGTAAAGGGACCTCAGTGGATTATGGCCGTAATCGGATATGTTCTCATCGTTTACATTATGTTCAGCGGTGCAAAGCGCCTTGAGAAGCGCCAGAACAAGAACTACGGCGACAATCCGGAATACATTGAATATTCAAGCAAGACTCCCATACTTATTCCCTTCATTCCCGTATATCATCTTGTAAAAAAAGAAAAATAAGAAACGGAGAAAAGAACTATGTACGATTTTTCGGTTACAATGGCTCTTGTCGATTTTATCCCCGTCATTCTGTTTGCTGTTTCCGCAGTCCTCATGATGAGAGACTTCTACTATCAGCTTCCGAAATACGGCTTTGCTCTTCTGGCTGCCGGCACGGTTGATGTATTCAGCGCAGGCTTTTTAAAGGCTGTCTGGAAGCTGCTTTATGCTGCAGGCATATGCAATTTTGAAGCGCTCAACAAACTGTTTCTTCCCACTCAGTCGATAGGCTTTCTTCTTGCCGGAATTGCGATGATAATTCTTGTTTCCGGAAAGAACGGTAAGAAAACAACGCTCATGGCCGTTGCTCCTCCCCTTTTTGAAGGAACGATGGTATTCATCTCCATGATGGTTCTCGGTCTCGGATCCATATGCACCTGCCTCTCTGTATATGCAGCAAAGAAGAAAAAAGCCATAGCTGTTCCGCTTTTTGTCCTTGCCTTTTTTGGCTCGATGGCAATGGGCTATACCGCCCGTCTTGATTCGACCGCAGCCTGGGTCAACTGGACCGAGCAGGGCATCAACTGCTTCTCACAGCTTTGCCTCATGACCGGAATGATTATCATCAGAAAGACGTCAAAAAAACAGGCATAATCTATTTTCATTAATACAAGAAAACTCCCCGGAGGGATGCTGTGCTGTGTTCGGAACAGCAAACATCTCTCCGGGGAGATTTTTTCAGATTCGTTCGTTATTATCTTGCGATAAAATCATTTGTTTAAAAGTGAAATGAATGCTTCAAGGAATCTGACATTCACAGATGTTCATGGTCATTATCTTCTTTGTTTTTCTTCTTCGGACCGATAATCGCAAGGTACAGATTTCCGCAGCCGATGAGGAAAACCAGAAGGAGCAGCACCCAGAGACTGTCGGCTTTTCTGAACTTACCGTACTCTTTTTGTTCATTTTTGATGCTCCGGATTTGTTAAATCAACTGCAGAAAGCCCTTTTTCAGGCGCGCAAGACCGTCCGTGAGAGTGCTGCGGGGACACGCAAGATTCATGCGAAGGAAATCCTTTCCGCTGCCTCCGTATTCTTCTCCGGCCACCACAAAAAGGCCGGTCCTTTTTCTGATTTCCGAAGCGTAAAAAGAGCTGCGGTCGGTGCTTCCGGGATCCGGAAGATCTTTCAAATCAATCCACAAAAGGTACGTCGCTTCACCCTCCACGGCTTTGATTCCACGGATCTCATCGCGGATGAATTCACAGGCTGTTCTGCGATTTTCGGAAAGGTACACGTTCAGGGCATCAAGCCAATCCTCTCCTCCCTCAAACGCGGCGACGGCGGCCTCCACAGCGAAGGCATTCGGCTCGGCAACCTCATCGGTGTTGATTCCGCGCCATACCTTATGACGCAGGAACGGATCGGAAACAGCTATCGCCGCAGTCTGTATTCCGGGAATTCCAAAGCATTTTGTGGGGGAAATGCAGGTTATACCGCATTTGGCGCAGTCATCGGAAACCGATGCAAACGGGACATAGCTCCTGCCGGGCGCCGTGATATCACAGTGGATTTCATCGGCAACGACGGTGACTCCGTATTTGACGGCAAGCCTTCCGACCTCGGCCAGCTCCTCTGCGCTCCATATTCTTCCCACGGGATTGTGAGGATTGCAGAGAATCATGAGAGATGTCTGCGGATTCGCGAGCTTCTCTTCAAGATCCTCAAAGTTCATGAAATAGCGGCCGTTCTCATAAATCAGAGGATTTTCCAGTACTCTGCAGCCGTTGTTTACTATACTGTTGAAGAAGATATTGTAAACGGGGGTCTGAATTACGACATTTTCGTTCGGAGTACATATCTTGCGAACCGTACTGGAAATCGCGGGGACAACTCCGGTGCAGAACATCAGCCATTCCGGCTTCATCTCCCATCCGTGGCGTCTTTTCCACCAGGAAATGTAAGCCTCTGCCCATTCTTCTCCGGGCTCCGTATAACCGAAGACGCCGTGAGACACTCTCTTTTCAAGGGCATTAATCACAGAAGGGGCGGTGCGGAAATCCATATCCGCGACCCACATGGGAAGCTCTCCGGGAGCAACATTCCATTTGCATGAGCCCGTGTTTCTTCTGTCTGTAATCCCGTCGAAATCAAACTCTTTCATCTTCTCCACTCGACAAGGTCAGATTCCTTATCAATATTCCCGCACACGATTTCCGTTTTCGAAGGATCGATTCTGTCGCTCTCGAGAATAAGCTCGCCGATTTCATCGGCCTTGATTCTTCCGGAGGCCGGATTGAACACGCTCTCGGCCTTGCCGACGATTTCCGCATTGACATTCGAATACTCAAACGCAAATGTCGTATCTATGAGTCTACAGTTCTTCATTACGAGATTGTCGATGTAGCAGAGTCCCTGATTGCTCTCGACCGTGCAGTTTATCAGCGTAAGATTTTCAGAGTTCCAGCCGAGATATTCGCTGGAAACGAAGGAGTCGTAAACCGTAACGTTTTTGCTGTTCCAGAAGGCATCCTTGGTAACAAGGTTCGAGTTTCTGACCACAACGTTCTCCACTCCGTCAAAGGAGTACTTACCGTCGAGAGTGAGGCCGTCGATTTCAAGGTTTTTGCTGTTCATGCAAAAATAATCACCCTTGGCACTGACTCTGTTGAGTCTGACACCTTCGCAGCTCCAGAGAGTTTCGGCGGCATTTGTGAATACGACATCGTTCAGTTCCAGACGTCTGCACCGTCTGAAGTTTTTGGGAGCCTGAACAACCGCCTTGTTGACCGTCATATCATCGGTATACCACACGCCGGCTCTTGCTTCCTCAAACCACTTGCCGTCATTAACCGTAACGTTTTTGCAGTACCATAACGGTTCTTTCCATCTGTCACGACATCTGTTGAGCTCTATATTCTCACTGTGCTTACGGTGCGACTCTCCGTCGCGGAATATGCAGTCGTTATATATTGTCTCACGGGAACCGAAGCCCGCTCTTTCTCCGGTCAGAATTTTCTGATTGATTTCTTTCATTTTTCGGATCCCAGCCTTAATGCTTCGAAAGCATCTGCCTTTCTTACTAACATTAATAATAATATATTATAACATATAATTCCGAAAAATAAAAGAGTTTTTTCAATCAGAGAATAATAATCGGTTTCGGATTAGCATAAAGTCCGCCGATCGGTGCCAATAATCCCGAAATAATGCTACGAAACCAGACGACACCTTACTTCATTCTTCACAAATGAAAAACGGTATGCCGAATCAGTCTGAGACTGTCCGGCATACCCTTTTTTGTTTCAAAGGTCTCTTATCGCGTCCTTCATGGATTTTACATATTCCCTGACCATGGGAGCGGATTCCTTCCCGTGCTTTTCGAGAATTTTGATGATTGCCGAACCGACAATGGCTCCGTCGGATATCGCAGCCATCCTTCTCGCCTGCTCGGGAGTAGAAATGCCGAAGCCGATGGCGCAAGGCACGTCAGTATTATCCTTGATCATCTTTACAATCGATGAAAGATCCGTGGTGATTTCGCTCCTCGTTCCGGTTACTCCGAGGCTCGAGACGATGTAAACAAAGCCCTCTGCCTCCTTTGCGATCATCGCAACTCTGTGCTCGGACGTGGGCGCGATGAGTGACATGAGACTTACACCGTATTTGCTGCAGATCGGCTGGAATTCTTCCTTCTCCTCAAACGGAATATCCGGGAGAATGAGTCCGTCGATGCCTATGTCTCTGCAGGTCGAAATAAATCTTTCGGCCCCGTATGAGAATACGACGTTCGCGTAGGTCATGAACACCATGGGAACCTTTACGTCATGTCTGAGCTCTCTGACAAAATCAAAGATTTTATCGGTGGTGATTCCGCCCTTCAGCGCTCTGAGATTGGCGCCCTGAATAACAGGTCCCTCTGCCGTGGGGTCCGAGAACGGTATTCCGAGCTCTATGAGATCCGCGCCGCCCCTGACCGCGGCTCTTACGACACTGCCGGTTGTCTCAAGGTCGGGGTCTCCGCAGGTTATGAACGCTATGAAAGCCTTTCCGTTTTCAAAAGCCTTGTAAATATTACTCATGGATATCTTCCCCCCTGTAACGCGCGATGGCTGCGCAGTCCTTGTCGCCTCTGCCCGAGATATTTATTACGATTATTTTGTCCTTATCCATGGCGGGAGCCAGCTTCATCGCATACGCGACGGCGTGCGCGGACTCGATGGCGGGAATGATTCCTTCCGTCCTTGCAAGGTACTCGAATGCGCCGACGGCCTCGTCGTCAGTTACCGGTACGTATTCCGCACGGCCGATGTCATGCAGATAAGCATGCTCGGGTCCCACACCGGGATAATCAAGGCCGGCGGATATAGAATAAACGGGAGCAATCTGTCCGTATTCATCCTGGCAGAAATATGACTTCATACCGTGGAAAATTCCGACTCTGCCCGTGTTTACGGTAGCGGCGGTTTCAAATGTATCGATACCGCGTCCGGCGGCCTCGCAGCCTATGAGACGCACGCCCTCGTCTCCTATGAAGTTATAGAAAGCGCCGATGGCATTTGAGCCTCCGCCGACGCAGGCGATGACGGCATCGGGGAGTCTTCCCTCTTTTTCGAGAATCTGAGCCTTGATTTCCTTTGAAATCACAGCCTGAAAATCGCGGACGATGGTGGGGAAAGGATGCGGGCCCATGACTGAGCCTAGGCAGTAATGAGTGTCCGCAATTCTGGAAGTCCACTCGCGCATCGCCTCCGATACGGCATCCTTGGGAGGTTCGGGACCGGGTTTTACGGGAACGGCCCCGGCCCCGAGCCGGCCCATGCGGGATACCGTGGGCGCCCGACGCTTTGTATCCTCTTCACCCATGAATACCACGCATTCCATGCCCATGAGAGCTGCCGCCGTGGCCGTTGCGACTCCGTGCTGACCTGCTCCGGTCTCTGCGATAAGGCGGGTCTTTCCCATTTTTTTTGCAAGAAGCGCCTGTCCCAGAACGTTGTTGATTTTGTGTGCGCCTGTATGGTTAAGATCCTCTCTTTTCAGATAAACCCTGGCTCCGCCGAGGTCCCTTGTCATCTTCTCCGCATAATACAGAAGCGAAGGTCTTCCGGCGTATTCATTAAAAAGCTTTTCAAGCTCGGCATTGAATCCGGGATCGTTTTTATAGTGATTGTATGCCTCCTCAAGCTCAATTACGGCATTCATCAGCGTCTCCGGAATGTACTGACCTCCGTGAATGCCAAAGCGTCCGTTTATATTTGTCATTGCGCCTTTTCCTTTCTGACTGCGGCAACAAAGGCCGCCATTTTTTCTTTATCTTTTTTGCCGTCCGTTTCGATTCCCGAGCTCACGTCTGCCGCATACGGCCGGAGCAGCCGTGCTGCCTGTCCGACATTGTCGGGCGACAGTCCTCCTGCCAGGAAATAAGGCCGTTTCATGCCCGCGACAAGGCTCCAGTCGAATGAAGCCCCCTCGCCCTTGCCGGCATCGAGCATTACGAAATCCGCAGCGGAGGCTTCCGCCGCCGCGATGTCCCCGGATCCCGTTATCCTGAAGGCTTTAATGATCGGAGCGCCGGTGAGCTTTCTCAGCGCCGAGATGTAAGCGTTGTCCTCGCTGCCGTGCAACTGGGCAATATCGATTATTCCTCTGTTCAGCAGCTCCGCAACCTTCTCAGGAGCTTCATCGACGAACACTCCGACAGCGCGTATCTCTTTTTTCAGAAGCCTTTTCAGCTCCGCCGCCCTCTCCGGCGTCACGCGTCTTTTGCTTTTTTCCCAGAACACGAAGCCTATGTATTCGGGCATAAGGCTGTTGGCGGCTTCAATATCCGCCTCGGACGTAAGCCCGCACAGCTTGACTGCAGTCCTGCCGCAGGCTTTTGCAAACGAGGCTATTCCGTCCTCCTGCTTGCCTGCTTTGCCGATATCCGTCTCTCCGTCTTCCGAACCAGCGGAAAGACCGGACTTCAGTTCGTCAAGCTTGGCCTTTTTGTCCTCAGCTCTCATAAGCGTTTCACCGATGAGAACCGCATCGGCACCTATAGATGCAAGCTTTTTTATATCCTCGGGGGATTTCACGCCGCTCTCAGAAACGAAAACGACGTTCTCGGGTATGA
>JAKSPQ010000128.1 GCA_024404665.1 Clostridia bacterium | reverse complement strand
CGCTGGAAAATATCTATTAAGACAGTATGAAACAGCGGGAAATATCTATTAAGACAGGAAGAAAAAACACATGTCTTGACTTAATAGATATCAAAAAGATGGCACACAGGAAGAAAAGACCCGAAAACAATAAAAAAAACTTGAAAAACACGAAAATCTGCTTTTCAAAGGTCGGTGCGGATATCTTATAAGACAGTGACAGCCAAAAATTTCCCGAATGCGCAAGCAGTCGGGAATTTTTACTTCTTACCTCTTCACTCTTCACTCTTCACTAATTGGCGCATTCGGAACTTTTTGGAAGGTAATAAGTAATAGTGAATAGTGAAGAAGTAAGGTAGCTTTTCGCCGAGGCGAAAAGCGTTTTTATTTTAAGTATTGAAGTGCGAAAGTTTTTATGGTATAATTGAAAAAGAAATGAGGTACAAAAGGTATGAGTGACAGTCCCTTAATGCAAAAATCAAAAGCATTTGCGCTTGATATTATCAGGATTTGCAACGCAATTCATGAAACAAAACACGAAAGTATTTTGACCAAGCAGCTTGTTCGTTCTGGTACGAGCATCGGCGCAAACATCCGAGAAGCATTTTACGCCCACGGGAAAGCGGATTTTATCGCCAAGCTCCAAATCGCTCTCAAAGAGTGTTCCGAGAGTGAATATTGGCTTGAGCTTCTGATCGAGAGCGGATATTATGACGATAAGGCGATACTTGACAAATGCATCGAGGTCAAGAAATTGCTGATTTCGTCAATCAATACGGCGAAAAGTAAGGCGGACAAGCAATAATAACAATTCCGCAAAAAAGATGCAAAACGCCGATTTCGGTTTTTGTTCGGAATCGGACCAGCGAAATCCTTTGAAAAGGAGAAAAATATGGCTATTTGGTATCGTGTAAAAAAAGACGAAAAGCATATGAATGACTTCATGCAATGCAACTGGGGATTTCATGATTTCAAGATCAGAAAAATAGAATATCTTCCCGATGACGGTACGCTCGAAATGTTCCTTCTCTACGATGAATTGGAAGGAAGCGTAATCCTAAAATTTTTTAATGTAACCGATTTGCATATTGCCGTTCCCGATTCGGCATATCTCAATTATATCGAGGGCGGAACTCTTTTTCTGAACGATTCCGAACATTTTGTTTGGACAGATGGTGAAGGCCAATTTGAGGAACAAAAAAACATTTCCACTTGGATAGAATCAGAAGAAATCTATTGGGCGGTCTGCAATAAATATGGATTGCCGGATGAAATGCCGAAAAATAAGATTGACCAAACGTGGAACATTTGGGGTAAAACCGAGCAAAAGCATTTTGAATTGACCCCTTATGAGGAGAAGTAAATATCTTTTAAGAGCCTTGCACACAAAAATCCCTTGAACGTGAGTTCGAGGGATTTTTGGGAAGTAAGAGGTAAAAGGTAAGAGGTAAGAAGTAAGATTGATTTTGCTTCGCAAAATCCTCATTATTAGTAACCGCCAAATAAGTCGGCGTATAGAAAAAGGACGCAAAAAGCAGTATACTATTCACACACTGCGATAGAGTTGGCGCCAACTCTACAAAACTCTACCGCAGAGTAAAAGAGAAAACAGGAGAATAGTGTACAATAATGGAAAAAAGTATGGACCGAGCCGTTGCCTGTAATGCAATGCATGAAAAGACCTTGAAGATAACAGAGATCATATATTGTTGACGGACTACAAGCGTTCACTGATTGTCATGGATAACACGGGGAATGTGGTATCGCGTTGTTCCATCAAAGGTGATCCTGTTGATTATCGTGACGGTTTCATCTTAACTGAGGGACCGGGAAGTGAATACGCTTACGAATACAGTCCGAACGATTACGTCAGAATATACAGATTGCAATATCAAATGTAATTGCATTGTTGATTGAACCGCCGTGTACCGAACGGTACGTACGGTGCAATGGGAGGTGCGAGGGCTAACGCCCTCCATCTACCCTATTACCTCTTCACTCTTCACTAAACCCGTCCATGGGAACTATTTTGGAGGTAAGAGGTAATAGTGAAGAGTGAATAAGTGCAGATGAGGCAATCGTCTCTGCTTTATTGTGTAACACCAAAAGCTTTCAGGCTTTTTTAAGACGGAATACATATGCCGAATGAGGCTCCGCTTTGATTTCGATGCTGTCCGATTTTCCGAGGTCCTGCTTTTGCCAGACATCGCGGATGAGGCATGGGGACTCCAGTGGGAGTGAAACAGCTGCTGTATCACAGTCGAGAGTGAAGACGCAGACTGCCGCATCGCCGTTCTCGAGATTGCGCCTGAAAACGATGTAATCGTCATCGATGCCGCCGGAAATACATTGAGGGTAATCCGCAAGGGAATCCTGGTTTATCGCGATGATTTCCTCGTTGCAGAGCATATCGAGCTCGAAATCCGTGAGCAGTCCGATCTCCGTGCTGAGTTGAATCGGAGAGCAGAAGAAGGCTCTCATTGTGTAGGCAAAAACCTCCTCGTCGGGAGTCATCAGATTTCCGTCTTTGTTTTTGTGGCATTTGCCTATGGCAAGCATGTCCAGATCGTAAAAATGGCCCGGTGATACATAATCCTTCCAACGGAAAACAGTGGCGAGTCTTGCCTTGATATTGTCCCAGTTGGGTCTCGAATCGGTGTTGTCCCGCCAGGAATTGACCTCCTTGGCAAAGATTTCGGCGTCTTCGGGGCGGGCGTGAACGGTATTGCAGTACGTGAAGGTCCTTCCGCTTTCGAGGAGCTCTTTTTTCATAAGGTGCGCGTTGTGTCCGTCGGTGGGGTTCCAGTCGTACTTCAGATAGTCAAAGCCCCAGGCACACCACTGGCGCACGTTTTCCTTTTCAAGACGGATGAGTCCTATGCCCCCGTTTTCCGTGTCGGGGAAGGCGGGATCGGGGTCGCCGACAGTGCATCCCGGTATCGATGAAAGCTCCGGCGGGCAGCCCCAGGCAGTCAGCATGGGCGTGGAGTATATGCCGGCTCTGAAGCCGAGCGCGTGGAGCGCATCGCACATTCCCTTCATGTCGGGGAATCGGCTGTTGGGAACTATGGCGTTGTATTCTCCGCCGTAGGTGTCCTGCCAGCCGGAGTCGACATTGACATAACCGTAGCCGTAATCGGCAATGCCCGATGAAATCAAGTCTTCAGCGGTCTCTATCATCTTTTCCTGATTGAATCCGGTCCTGAAGGCGTTCCAGGTAGTAAAGCCCATAAGCGGAGTGAGCTGAACCGTGTCCGGAGCGACGGTGAGTTCAAGCTTTTTTTCGGTTCTGCCGCAGGCGTTTTCGGCGATGACGGTCAGAGAGACGCGGCAGTCACGGTCAACGCTTCCGGACAGAATTCCTCCGATGCAGGAGAGTCCCGAGGGGAGCCCTTCGATGCTGACGGACAGAGGCCTTTCTCCGGTTACGGGAATGCGGTAGAGAAACTGCTGCCCCGTTGTCTGACCGAGAACCCCGGGTGTGTTGATAACGGGAATCCCCGTGAATGCGTTTCTTTTTGCGATATTCATAATTGCTTTCCTTTTCCTTCGTGTCGGTTTGCCGGGATAGTATGTCCGGTGCCGGCCTTTTTTCGTGTGTTGCTTCGGGCAATATCACGGTGCCGCAAGCCCTATGCGGAAAACGCGGTATCAGTTTACCTTTGTTTCTCCGGAAAGGACCTTTTTGTAGTCCTCATAGTTCTTCTTGAGCAGCTCGGGGGTGTTGAGCTCGTACGGACACTTCTTTTTGCAGGCGCCGCAGCCGGTGCAGTTTTCAATCTTCTTCATTTCGGCCTGCATGTTCTCTCCGAGCCATGCGGCGGAGGGAGCGCGTCTGAGCATGAGCGACATACGTGCGCAGTTGTTGATGAGTATTCCCTGAGGACAGGGCATGCAGTAGCCGCAGCCTCTGCAGAATTCACCCATGAGATCCTTTCGTTCGGATTCGATAAAGGACTTCATGGCATCGTCCATCACGGGAGTGTCGTTGAAATAGGACAGCCATTCCTCGAGCTCGCTCATGCGCTGGATGCCCCAGATCGGAAGAACGTTTTCATGAGTTGTCATGAACGCCATCGCGGCACGTGAATTATTGATGAGTCCGCCGGCAAGTCCCTTCATGGCGATAAAGCCCATATTGTGCTCCTTTGCCGCCTTAACAAGAGCGATTTCTTTTTCATCGGCAAGATAGCTGAAGGGGTACTGTATGGTTTCGTAGAGACCTGATTCAATGCATTCCATGGCGATTCCGTACTTATGCGCGGTAACGCCGATGTGTCTGATTTTTCCGCTCTTTTTCGCCTCGAGCATGCATTCGTACATGCCTGTTCCGTCACCGGGACGGTAGCACTGTCCCACACAGTGGAACTGATAGATGTCGACGTAATCCGTCTTCAGAAGCGAAAGGCTCATATCAAGCTGCTTTACGAACTCCTCCGGAGTTTTTGCCATTGTTTTGGTGGCGATGTAGACCTTTTCGCGCATTTCCGGCCATAAATCGCCGAAGGTCATGCCGATTTTTTCCTCGCTGTTGCTGTAGGCCCGCGCTGTGTCAAAAAAGGTCATTCCGCCCTCATAGGCTTTCATAAGAATTCTTTTGGCCTCGTCATAATCGGCTCTCTGAATGGGAAGCGCTCCGAAAGCGTTCTGCGGAGTAACAATCCCTGTCGAACCAAGCTTTACATAATTCATTATTTATCCTCCTCCGGAAAAGACCGGATTAACAATTCCCGCATTATGGGATGTGACGCGGAAAAACCTTTTCCCGCCGTTCGGAACGGGTTCCGAACGCAGCATAAGCCTTGGAGGCAGACCGTGCGATCCGGCCGGCACGAGGCTTTTTCCCGTTTAATAATTATATCAAATGAACCGTTAAAAGTCAACCCGAACAGTGGTCCGCGCTTTGAAAAAAGCGGGTATATCCTGAGAAAATAAGAGTATTGCCAAATAAAAACGATTGATTTATTATTAAAAATATGATAAAATAATATATAATGACGGATGCGTGACCGCGGTCTCCCGAGACACGCGAAAAATGCTGCCGGAATAATTCTGTTATTGATTATCGCGTGATGCCCTCTGCCGCTTTTCCGCACCGATTCGGCGGAGCGAAGGTCGGGCCGTATACGCGGAACGGAGGGGAAAATGAAAAAAATCTTTTGTCTGTTTTTGACGTTGGTTCTGGCTGTCGGAATGCTTTCGGTTTTTGCTTCTGCAAAGGATTATACCGAGTTTAACATAGTATTCGAGGAAAAGGAAGGCGCCAAGGTAAACGCTACCGTGATAAAGGTGTTTGCTTCAGTGGACGACGGAAAGCTCACCGACAGAACGGATGAGTTTACTATGGAGGACGTCAAATGGTATGCGTACGTCGAGAAGCCTGCCGCCGGCAAAACCGCCGATGATTACGATTATGCGGACGCGAAGCTTAATGTGTACGGTATGCAGTGCTCAGACGACGACGTCTTTGAATTCGGCAAATATTCATACTTTCTGATGATCTCAAGGCTTTATGCCAAGGAGGAGGACAGCTTCTCAAGAAACATCTCCATAAACGGAGTTGACATCGAGGAGCTGAACGGAACCTGCTACAATACCGGAAACGAGTTCTTTATTAAAACCATAACGAACGGTATGGGCGGCTCTGCTGCGACCGAAAAAGTTGACACCGAAGCCGGCAATCCCGAGGGCGGAAACGGAAACAGCGACAGTGAATCCGAAAAGCACAAATGCGATTTCTGCGGTATTTGCCCTATTCAGCCTTTGGGAATCTGTCTTTTTATCTGGATTGCCATTATTCTGGCCATAGTAACAGTTGCGGCTCTTGCCGTCACCGTCGCGGCCGGGATCGGAAGCAGGAAGAACAAAAAAGAGAACAAGGAAGAGAACAACGAAGAGAATAAACAATGATTTCGCCGGAGTCCGAAAAAATACGGTCTGTCAGGAACAGGCTGAAAGAGCTTTGCTGCTCTCACGGCGCTGATTATCCCGGCGACGGTGCCGGCTTTTCCGGCAAAATTCTTGAGAAAGAAACCGGACTCTGCTTTTCGGATATAGATTATTCCTCCGCGCTCCGCTCGGAGTGGCCTGCGAAGCAGCACCTTGAAAGGCTGCTTCGGATTCTGGCAAATGACAGAGGAGTAACGGAAGAAAACCGGGACCTCTGCCTTGGACTTCTGGACTTCTGGCTGAATGAGGATCCCGTTAATCCGAACTGGTGGCACAATGAAATCGGCACACCGAGGCTGCTCGGAATGGCTGCGGCCTCGATGTACGACTCGCTGTCTCCGGAGCGCATCATGCGCGTGCGCGGAATAATGCGCCGCGGTTCTCCCAGAGGCAACCCGAAATGCGCGGAGCGTGCAGGAGCGAATCTCATCTGGGGCATGGTCAACACCGTGTATCTGGCGATTCTTGAGGAAGACGGTGAAATGATCCGCTTTGCTGCAGAAAAAACAGCCTCCGAATTAATCGCGTCCGACGGAATAAAGGACGGAATCAAGCCCGATATGAGCTTTCTGCAGCATAAAGGGATAAACTATACGTTCGGATACGGCAGATCTTTCGTAAATGAGCTTTGCCGGCTGCTTTATATACTTTCGGGAACGGATTTTATGCCGGAGCCCGATAAAATCAGACTGTTCGAGGATTTCATCCTCGAGGGCTGCGCATCGTTCTCGCTCTTCGGCACTGCCGATTACCAGACGGTGGGAAGAGAAATCGCAAGGCCGGGAGCGACATCGGTTTCGGGCTTCGGGAAGAGCCTGCTCCTGCTTTGCGGACTGCCGGAAATCGGTCAGAGGGAAAAAATAGCGGCATATGGCGGGGAAATACTGAGCGGGACGGCGCCCCGCGGGACGTCATCGGCGGTACGCGCGTTTCCGGATCCAAATATGATAACGGCACACAGCGACGGCTGCTATATGTCCGCAAAATGCTCGGATACTGTATTCAGATGCTCGGAGGCCGGAAACGGAGAAAATTATCTCGGATACAATCTGTTTGACGGCGGCACCGTGTGCTTCATGGCGGACGGAAACGAGTATTCCGGGGCTTTCCCGGTGTGGGATAATACACTAATTCCGGGAGTCACAACAGTATATGAAAAAGAAGAGGAGCACCTGTATCACAAGTAAGACGAAGGGAA
>JAKSPQ010000127.1 GCA_024404665.1 Clostridia bacterium | reverse complement strand
TCATGTTAACTTCTATTTTAATTTCTACTGTAGAAGTTACTTTGAAAATTTACACTGAGTAAAAAAACAGGGCTTATACTCATTTTTTTCTTTATTATTTTTATAAAATATGATATAATATAATAAATATACAATAATTATTAAACGGACTGCCGGCTTTTCCCGACAGACCGCTTCGAAAGGAAAGACGAATGAATAATAACTTGCTTTTCAGTGCTTCCCTGCAGGCTTCTTCCGCAGTCAAATCCTTTTCATTCGATAAAGCAGGGCTTTCATTAACGGACATTACGCTGATTATATCCGCACTTGTTCCGGTTATTACCGCGCTCATTGTATTCCTTCTCTGCATCCATGCGATGCTGAAGAGAAAATTCATATCTTATTTTGCATCGATGCTGTCGTATATCGCTCTCACCCTGTTCGTGTTTTCGGACATCCGCGGCTTCTTTGCTCTTCTCGGCAAGAACATCGGCGGCCTTTCAGACGGCTTCCTTGCGCTGACGGGACTGATTGCGGCATCGGCGCTCGGCGTGGTTCTCATGGGCCTTGACGCACTCGTGTGCTCATCGGGGATTACAAAAGCACCCGGAAGAATCATAATGACCGTATCAACAGTACTGTTTACGGCCGTGAACATGGTCCTCCTGTTCAGTCTCATGTTCTCCGATTCCATCGGTTCACACTCATCCGTAGATATTGAAATCGTAAAAAAAGAAAACGAGACGGTGATTTTAAGCTTCGGCTTTGACTTTCTGTCAGCATCGGTGCTTGCACTGCATTCCGTCATAACGGTATTCTCCTTCCTCTTCAACAAAAACCACAAGGAGCTTCGTGAAGAAAATCAGAAGCTGTTCGAAAGCCTTGCGACAGAAGCGGCCGCCGATGATAACACTCCCGCCGAAAAAAAACTCGCCTCCGGTGCTGCCGACGAAAAATGCTGCGCGGTCTGCCAGTATGCGCTTCCGCTGACAGGCATCGAAGGGAAAGTACTGTGCGAAAGAAAAGGCGTGACATCAGCCGGGTATCGATGCGGACGCTTCGTTTACGATCCTCTCAAAAGACCTGTAGCTGCCGCTGATAACACCCAGAAAGATAAGGAAAATAAAGTCGATGAATAAACAAATCCACGGAATAATATCCGTTCTTCTGCTACTTTCAATAATTCTGTTTCCTTTGGCTTCATGCGGCGAACCCGAGTACGCCGTCGTTTCCGAGGGAAATGTATCTGCTGAAAAGCTTGTTTATTCGGTTTACGAGGACGGCTCGGCCTCGATAACCGGAGGAACCGCTCCGGAAAGCGGTATTCTCGTGATTCCCGCAGCAGTCGACGGTCATAAAGTAAAATCTGTTGCGGATTATGCTTTTGAAGGAAACAACGATTTCTTTGCGCTGATTATAGAGGGCGCCCCCTCATTTCTCGGCAGCTATGCGTTCTCGTCCTGCAATTCGCTGACGTACGCCGATCTCGGCGGTACCGCATACATCCGCTACGCATGCTTTTCAGAGTCTTCAAATCTCACCGAATGTCACAGTCTTCAGAATGTTACAGGCCTCGAAGCTTCGGCATTTTCCGGCTGTCTCTGCCTTACCAAGGCGGCCTTTTCCAAAAAACTCAAATCGGTAGGCTCGGGAGCCTTTGAAGGATGTATTTCTCTTTCGTATTTCACTCTTCCATCCGGCGTTAATGAATTCGGTACGGGAGTATTCTTTGCGTGCGAATCTCTGGCATACGCCGATTTATCTTCTCTGAAGGAGATTCCCGACAATACTTTTACAAAGTGCTCTTCCCTTGTTTATCCCCTGATAGGCAATGCGGAATCCATCGGAGTACAGGCCTTCAGAGGCTGCTCTTCTCTAGAATCCGTCTTCATTCCGAAAAAAATGAAGAGCATAGGCGAAAATGCTTTTTCTGCCTGCGATTCACTGAAAACCGTAAATTACGGCGGTTCGGCTGCATCCTACGGCAAGATTGTCTTTGACGAAGGCAACGAGGAATTCCGCTCGATACGTCCTTATCCCGGACTCAGGTCACCTTCGCCCTGTGATTTTTCGTCTGCCGCAGACAAAGCCGCCTATGTTTCGCCTGATTTTGTTTCCGCATCAGAGAAGAATATCATATCAGGTGATTTTGAATACTGTCTGAACTCATCGGGAGAAGCCGGCATTGCCGGTTACAAGGGAACTGCTTCCGACATAATAATTCCTTCCGAAATTGACGGACATAAGGTTGTTGCGCTTACGGAATATGCTTTCGGAGAAAACACCTCGGTTAAATCCGTGGATCTCGGCAGCACTCTCACTTATATCGGAGAGGCTGTCTTTTACGGCTGTACTTCCCTTGCCGATGTCAAAAACGGCAAAAGCATAAGATCCGTAGGTCATCAGGCTTTTTACGATACAATATGGCTGAAATCGCACTCGGACGAAGAATTCTTTACGGCATTCGACGGCGTACTTATTGCATATAACGGTTCTTCTTCATCGGTTATGGTTCCCGACGGTATCAAATCAATCGCCGGAGGCGTCTTTACTATAAATGACAGGCTTGTATTTGCCTATCTGCCGGCATCGGTCAGACTTATCGGATCACAGGCCTTCGCCTTCTGCGACTCCCTGAAGCTTGTAAGAGCTCCGTCGGTCGCCGAAATCGGAAGCTATGCTTTCGCTTACGATGTCGGAATGACATGCATGGAGCTTCCGTCACTGATTAAATGCGGAGAAAACGCGCTGTGCGACTGCCATATGCTGAAACACGCGGATCTCGGAGACTTAATTGAGGAAATTTCCGGAGCCGTCTTCTTTAACGATCAGAACCTGCGAACCGTATGCATAGGAAAATCCGTAAAAAGACTTTCCGCAGAAATATATAACAGCTGTATGACACTGATTAACGTCTACCACGGAACGCGGGAGGAATTCGGGAATATCTGCGTTGAAAACGGAGATAACTACCTTTCCGACATGATTCTGATTCCGCTCTCCGGGAGGTAATACATGAACCCTGACAGATTTATTAAAAAAAGGTCCCCGAGGCCCCAAAAAGAGCTTCCGCCGGGATTTTTGCCTTTGATTATCATATCATCCGCATCCCTGCTTGCGGCTGTTCTCCAGTACCTGTACTTCAGATTTACTTTTTATACTCCGGCGGGGCTTACGGGAGCGCTGATGCTGCTTTTTCCT
Organism: Clostridia bacterium; assembly: GCA_024404665.1. Taxonomy (GTDB): domain Bacteria; phylum Bacillota; class Clostridia; order Oscillospirales; family CAG-272; genus CAG-390. Next base: position 3,947 of record JAKSPQ010000127.1, on the reverse strand, counting down.
TCTGCATCGATACCGCTCTCCGTTGCTGTTCTGGTCGCTCATAGCGGGCTTAACGCGAAGAAGAAGCGCGTATTGGTTTCGGTCCTTCACATTCTGTCGGTGCTCTTTCCGGCAGCTTCCGTATTTCTGTTTATAACGGTATTCAGAAAGAAAACGGCAACGGGAAGAATATCCTGGCCCGGCTGTGTTCTGATGCTTTTCATGTTCGTTCTTTACGTAATATTTGAAAAAACACTTCAGAACCTTCCGAAAGACTGCAGAGCCGTAAAGGCGCTTTCCGATTCATCGGTCTCCTATATGGCCGCAGCCAGACTTGCTCTGACTGTATCTGCGATTTCGGGAGCCGTTAAGCTCATGGGCTTTTACGATCTCCAGAATATTGCCAACATTGTTATTGCTGTTATAATATCATATTGCGCCGTATTCCTGTTCGTTTCCGCAGCCGTTCATCTGATCAAAACGGAGAATCCTTCTCTTGCGGTTCCCGTTCCGTTTTTCGGCTCCGCAGACATCAGCCTGTCAGGATATCTCGAAAAGAACACGGGAATCACCGTAAGGTCGCTTTTCAGCATCGGACTTATTAAGAAGCTCATGCCGTTTATGGTGTGTCTGACGGTTCTTTTGCTCTGGCTTGCTACGGGACTTCAGGAAATCGCACCGTACGAACAGGGCGCCGTATACCGTTTGGGAGTGCTCAGAAACGAATTTTTAAAGCCCGGACTTAATCTTACGCTCCCTTACCCTCTTGATAAGACCGAAAAATATGAGACCGGTACCGTGAAATCGCTGACTATCGGCTATATAGGCTCTCCCGACACTGACGTTGTCTGGACAGAGGCCCACGGAGGAGAAGAATTCAAGCTTCTGCTCGGCAACGGCAACCAGCTTGTATCCGTTAATCTCAGAATCGAATATCAGATAACGGATCTTTCTGCTTATTTGAGATACAGCGCTAAACCTGAGCAGCTGCTCGAGGCTGCCGCTTATGAGCTGATTACGTCGGAGCTTGTAACAACCGATCTCGAAACTCTGCTTTCGGTAGACAGAAGAGCCTTCTCGGAGGAATTCTCATCGCTGCTGTCCGAGAGACTGTCAAAAGACAGCGACAGCATCGGCGCCGGATCAACCGGACTGTCGGTATTATCCGTGGTGCTCGAATCGATTCATCCTCCGGTTGCGGTTGCAGGCAAGTATCAGGAGCTTATCAGCGCCGGTATCATCGCAGAAAAATACAGGCTCGAAGCCGAAGGCTATGCCTCAAGAGTACTTGCCGAAGCGGATAATGCCAAAAACACTCTGGTAGACGCTGCCATCGCCGATAAATATACTAAGATTGCCGAGGCGGAAGCAACAGTCGCGGAGTTTATGGCCGGCGTTGAAGCCGATAAGTCCTACAGCAGCACATACCGCAGACTCAAATATCTGGATGCCGTATCCAAGGCCTACGGAGGCTCATCGCTTGTCATAGTGGGTGAAGGAATAGATTCCTCAAGAATCTGGCTCGGTTATCCGAAGGCCAACTGACTTTCCGAAATGAAAAGGTAAACGCAAATGAATTCAGCTGAAAATACAAAAAAAACAAAAGAAAACAACGTCGGCGCAACCATGAGGGTTCTGAGAATTCTTCTTGCTGCGGCAGTTATCCTGCTGATTGTATGGCTCGGTTTTACATTCAGAGTCAAGGAAGGCAGCAGCGCCATCGTTCTTCGCTTCGGAGCTCCCCGCGAAACGACATCCGAGGCAGGACTGCATTTCAGACTGCCCTGGCCCTTTGAGACCGTCGTAAGCTATGACGGACGTCTTCAGTATCTTGAGACAAACAATCTTGAAACCATCACTCAGGACAAACGGAATATTATCATCCAGCCCTATGTTGTCTGGAAAATTTCAGACCCTCTGACTTATCACAACAGCATAGGCTCCGCCGGAAACATCATGAGCTACATACGCGATCAGGTGTTTTCCGCGACAAACAGCATCATGGGCTCATACAGCCTGCAAAGCCTGGTTTCCCTTGAAAAGGAGCAGGTAAAAACCGATGAGATCCAGAAAGCAATCACCGCAGCTGTTGCTGACAACTGCATGAAGAATTACGGCATAGATGTCGTCTCAGTCAGAATTCTCAGACTTTCGCTCCCGGATACAAACCTTTCCAGCGTTTTTGAGCAGATGACTGCGGAAAGGCAGAAGGACATCGACACCATCCTTGCCAATGCAGAAAGAGACGCAAACAAAATCAAAACGGACGCCGATGCGAAAGCAGCCGAAATAATCGCCGGAGGCACCACGGAGGCCGCTAAAATCAAGGCAGAAGCGGAAGCCGCCGTCGCATCCGTTTATGCCGCTGCCGAGGCTGCCAACCTTGAGCTCTACACCTTCCTGCGTCAGCTTGACACTCTCGTGGCGTCCGTCGGAGACAGCACGGTGCTTGTAGTAGATACTTCCACTTATCCTTTTTCCGTGCTAAAGGGCTATTCGGAAATGCTTTCAAAGCCCGGCAGCTCTTCTATCGGAGATGACGATACCGGCATCTCCACCGTTCTCAACGACCTCTCTTATATTCTTTCCGAGCTTGACGACAATGATGCCAAGGCACTTGCCGACGGCATCGAAAAACTTATTGAACAGGCAAAATGACAAGACAGGATAAAAAAGGAACCGATGTGAGAAAGGCTTTTTCGGATATATTAAGCTCTCTCACTGTGTATTTTGCAATTCTGGCGGTTGCAGTGATACTGATTATTTCCCTGTCGGGCATAAGAATCGTAAAAAGCGGAGAGGTTGCCCTCGTTTTCAGATTCGGCAAGCTCGTCGGAAACACTTACGAGGAACAGGTTCACGAGCCCGGACTCCTCTTTGCCTTCCCATACGTCATCGACGAGGTCGTCACGGTTCCTACAGGCACTGTAAAGAAGCTCGAAGTTATAACACATTATACACCGACGCATATGTCAGGCTTTGCACACAACGGCTATGTAATATCCGGAGACCGGAACCTTGTGCTTGTTAAAGCTTCGGTTCAGTGTGTTATTTCGGATCCCGTAGCATATACCACTCGCCTCTCTGACGAAGAAGGGTTTATGCGGGGAAGCATTTCCGGAGCCATGATCGATGCAGCCGCAGTATTCTCTGCAGATGAGCTTTTGACCTCCGGAAAAACAGAATACGCCGCACTGATAACAGAAAATTCACAGAAGCTCATCGACGCTGCCGGTGTCGGCTTATCCATACGATCCGTTGAGCTGACGGATGTATCGATGCCGTTTGAGGTCAGAGATGTATACGACTATGTAGGCAGCGCCAAGGTGACGGCGTCAACCAAGCTTGAACAGGCCGCGCAATATAGAGAAACGGTTATTCCTCAGGCAGAAGCCAAGGCCCATTCGCTGATTTCCGAGGCAACCTCCGCCGCTGCGGCAGACAAAGCGGCAGCGAACGGAGCTCTTTCGGAGTTTTACGGTATTCTCGACGAATTCTCCCGAAGCCCCGAAGCCGTAAAGACCCGTATTTATCACGAAAAGCTTGCAGAACTTCTGAGAAAGGTCGGAACCATAAAAATCGTCGACAAGGATTCCGACAGTAAGATAATAATAAACGGAGGCTGATATGGAAAACATCGATCATATTGCCAAAAGCAGCCTCGAGTCTCTGGCCAGAAACAATCTGTCGGAGGAGGGCAAGCGCCACATAATCATCGACGTTTTAACGGGTTCTGTCGGTATTATGTCTCTCATTATTGCACTGATTTTTTCTGCCTTATTTCCTGACAGACCGGCCGTCAGGGCCCTGATCCTGACCGTAGGCATATTAACAGAGCTTATTCCCATATACATAGAGGCGCTTACAGGCGTATTCGGAAAGAATCTGACCAAATCCATGGAGATTCTCGTAGCAATCGCCGTAACGGCCTGCTTCTTCTCCGGCGAGCTCATTACCGCCGTACTCAT
>JAKSPQ010000126.1 GCA_024404665.1 Clostridia bacterium | reverse complement strand
GTTCAGATCCGCTCCTTACTTCGATGTTCAGATCGACGGTATCGAGCTTATCAACACTGCTTTCTGATCAAATTATCCGTAAACTTGGCAAAGCGGAGCCCCGGCTCCGCTTTGCCGGCATTTGTTTTTATATACTTGTTTTTCCGGTGAAAGACCGGAGTCAGGAGCATTATTTTGGAAAGAAAAATTGCGCTTGAGCTTAGAAACATATCTAAGCATTTCGGAAAAATCCAGGCAAATAAAAATGTCTCCCTTGCGGTATATGAGGGAGAAATACTGTCTCTTCTCGGCGAAAACGGCTCGGGAAAGACCACACTTATGAATATGATTTCCGGTATTTACTATCCGGATGAGGGAGAAATCTACATCAGAGGGAATAAAGTCAGCATCAGCTCTCCCAAGGAAGCCTTTACTCACGGTATAGGCATGATTCACCAGCACTTCAAGCTGGTTGATACTTTTACCGCAGCGGAGAATATTATTCTCGGCACAGGCGAAAAATACAATCTTAAACAGGTAAACACCCGTGTTTCCGAAATTGCAAAGAAATACGGTTTTGATATCGATCCGAAGAAAAAAATACACGAGATGTCCGTTTCCGAAAAACAGACCGTGGAAATCATCAAGGTTATTTACAGAGGCGCGGATATTCTTATTCTTGACGAGCCCACTGCCGTTCTTACGCCTCAGGAAATCGAGAGACTCTTTGCCATCCTCAGAAAAATGAGAGACGACGGCAAGTCGATAATCATAATTACCCATAAGCTCAATGAGGTTCTTTCCATCTCGAACAGGGTTTCGATTCTCCGCAAGGGCGAGTACATCGGAACGGTTCAGACAGACGAGACCGATGAAAAGCAGCTTACCGAGATGATGGTAGGAAAGAAAGTCGAGCTCGAAATAAACAGGGTAAAAATCGAACATAAGGAGCCGCTGCTTGAAATCCGCGACCTGTCCATTAAAGCCGACGACGGCAGCCTCGCCATAAAGAACGTAAGCTTTTATATCCGCGGAGGAGAGATGCTCGGCGTTGCGGGAATATCCGGATGCGGACAGAAGGAGCTGTGCGAGACCATCGCCGGTCTCCGAAAGCCCGAAAACGGTGCCATCATCCACCGCGGCGAATCCATCATAGGAATGCCGCCGAAGCAGATAATCGAAAAGGGAATATCCATGAGCTTCATTCCCGAGGACAGGCTCGGAATGGGTCTTGCTCCCTCATTCAGCATCACGGATAACATGATGCTCAAAGCCTATAACTAGGGGAAAACGCCCTTCGTCGACAGAAATAGCGCAAGAGCCCGTGCGGAAGCGCTCATTGAAAAGCTCGGAATCGTCACTCCTTCTTCGGAGGTTCCCGTCAGACGTCTGTCCGGCGGTAACGTTCAGAAGGTGCTTGTCGGACGCGAAATCGAATCGGGACCTAACGTCATCGTTACCGCTTATCCCGTAAGAGGACTTGACATCAACTCCTCATATCTGATTTACGATATCCTCAACGAGCAGAAAAAGAAGGGCGTAGGAGTACTCTTTGTCGGAGAGGACCTTGACGTTATGCTCGCACTCTGTGACAAAATCATGGTTCTTTGCCACGGTAAGGTCATGGGAATAGTTCATGCATCAAAGACGACCAAGGAGGAGCTCGGTCTTATGATGACCGGAGCCATTAATCTCAATATCGAGCATGCGGACAAAAAGCTCGGAATAGCAAAGGACTCAAGCCTCAGCGATGAGGAATGGAATAATCTGAATGAAGCAGGAAAGGGGGCGGATAAAAATGAAAAGCAACAGTGAAAAGATAGCGGAAATCAAAGAAAAGAATCCGCAGCCCGAACAGGCCTCCTCTGCTGCGCGCGAACCGCTGTTCCATGTCTCAAAGAATTCCGTGATGTCCCGCGGCAAGGCTCTGGCTATCAGAGGCTGCTCGCTTCTTGCGGCGCTTATAATCACCGGTATTCTCGGTGTATTGCTGGTTCATATCAATCCCTTTAGGATTTACAAGGAAATATTCAAGGGTCCCTTTGTCGACATCTGGACAATGCTTCAGGATACGGCACTCCTTCTTTGCTTTGCTCTTGCGGTTGTTCCGGCCTTCAAAATGAAATTCTTCAACATGGGAGCAAACGGACAGGTCCTTGTGGGCTGTCTCGCCGCCATCGGTGTCATGAAGTTCCTGACCCCTTATATGCCTAACTGGGCAGCAATCCTCCTCATGCTTGTTGTGGCCTGTATTGCAGGTGTTATATTTGCCGTCATTCCCGCTGTTTTCAAAGCATGGGCCGACACAAACGAAACGCTTTTCACCCTTATGATGAACTATATAGCGATAGAGCTTGTAAACTATCTTGTATTTGTTTGGGACAAGAGCGGATCCGGAACCCTCGGTATCGTAAACCTTATTTCTCATGCGGGCTGGGTTCCGAATATCGGAAACAAGTATGTTCTGCCTGTCATCGTTGCTGTTCTGATGACCGTTTTCATGACGGTATATATGAACTATTCAAAGCACGGCTTTGAAGCCGCTCTCGTCGGTGAAAGCGTAAATACGGCAAAATACGTAGGGATTAACGTAAAGAAGGTAATGATAAGAACCCTGGCGCTTTCCGGTCTGCTTTGCGGTATTTTGGGCTTCGTTTATGCCGGAGCCGTAAGCCACACGGTAAATGCCGCCGTCGGAGGAAAGGGCTTTACCGCCATCCTCGTTGCATGGCTTGCCGGCTTCAATCCGCCTATCATGGCACTTGTGGCTCTTCTTGTGACCTTCCTCACTTCGGGTACACAGTATGCTTCCTCTTCGCTGCATCTCGGCAGTACCGACTTCGCTTCCATTACCGTCGGAATTTTCTTCTTCTTCGTAATCGGTTCTGAATTCTTCATCAGATACAGAGTCGAGCTTACGGCAAGAGGAAAAAAAGTATTTAAAATCAAATCCAAAAAGGGCGGGGAGGTTTGAAAAATGTTAAAACTGATTTCTATTCTCACCGATGCCATTGCCATGGGAACCGTATATCTTTTCGGCTCCGTAGGCGAAACGATTCAGGAAAAAGCCGGTAACCTTAACCTCGGAACACCGGGAATCATGTGCTGCGGAGCGCTCGGAGGAGGCTTCGGAGTCTGGCTCTGTTCTGCTCATGCCACGGATGCAGCCGCTTCTCCCGGATGGCTCTTTGTTGTGGTTTCTATTCTGTTTTCGATGATTTTTGCGTCCGCGGCCGGCCTTATCTACGCATTTCTTACAGTTACCCTCAAGGCCAATCAGAATGTGGTCGGTCTTGCTCTTACAACATTCGGCGTAGGCGTTATGAAATTCTTCTCGAAGATGATATACAGCGACACAGTATTCTGCAATGCCTCGGCTTATTTCAAAAATCTCTTCGGCAACGTCGGAAGCGGCTGGTTTTCAAAGATTTTCCTGTCACACGGAATTCTCGTATACCTGGCGATAATCATTGCGATTTTTACTTCGGTATTCATTAAAAAGACCAGAATAGGTCTTAATCTCCGCGCTGTCGGAGAGAATCCGGCCACTGCCGATGCCGTCGGAATAAACATCTCCGCTTACAAGTATGCATTTATTCTTATAGGCTCCGCGGTTTCCGGTCTCGGCGGTCTTTACTACGTTATGGACAAGACCAACGGAACCACATTTACCGAGGCTCCCGTTGAGGCCTTCGGCTGGATGGCGGTTGCCCTTGTTATCGCAACCATGTGGAAGCCCGTTCTTTCGATATTCGGCTCGATTCTGTTCGGCGGTCTTTATGTGATTTCCGCATATCTGCCGCTCTCGTTCAGCCAGATTAAGCTTTTCGGTATGGTTCCGTACGTTATTACGATTGTGGTTCTTATCGTAATCAGACTTCTCAATAAAAAGGACAATCAGCCGCCGGCTTCGCTCGGAATGTCGTATTTCAGGGAAGAAAGATGAAACAAGAGCCTTATGGGCTCTTGTTTCATCGCGACATCGGATGCGACGGCGGAGTGCCGTCGTTTTGCCGAAGTAACACAACATAAGGAGTAATTTATGGAAATCGTCCGCTACGGAGTCATAGATTCTACTTATAACGAAGCCGGGCGCTTGGCGCCCGGCTTTCCCGACGGAGACTGTCTGTTCCTTGCCGACTGTCAGACCGCCGGAAGAGGACAGGGAGACCATGTTTTCGAGTCACCCGCCGGAAACGGAATATATGCGACGCTGCTCGTCAAGCGCGATTTCGGTCCTGCGGACCCTGTCTTTTCGTCCTTTGTGACCGCGCTTGCCGCTGTATGTATAACACGAGCGGTTTCCGACATTACAGGCTTCGGCGACCGCCTCTCCGTAAAGCCCGTAAACGACCTTATGCTAGACGGCAGAAAATACGGAGGAATACTGTGCGCATCGTCGGTTACCGACGGGAGAACCCGGGCGGTTCGCATAGGCTTCGGCGTAAATCTCGGAGACGCTCCTCTGCCGGATATCGCCGTATCGCTCTCGCTCGGTAAAGCAGGGACCGCGGAGATACGGCAGCTGTCGGATAAGCTTGCGATTGCATCGGCGGAAATGATTGCCGGAGTTCTTAAAAGGAAAGCCGCAGACTGTGAGTCGCAGCTTGCTTCCGCCGACGGACAGGCTGCCGAAATACGCAGTACCTCCGGGTGTGCTTTGCCGTCTGATGACGAGGCAGCCGCGGAATACGTTAGACTCTGCGAAAGGTATTCGGAGCAAATTAATCATATAAAGTAAAACCCGGAAATGCTTATACTGAAAACCTGCAGAATACGGGATGCAAATGGGGATGTTAAAAAAAGCCAAAGGCTTCTTTACATCCCCGATCGTTTTTTATTACCGGTATAAATTCCGGCGTGTCTTATTTTTTCTTCTGTCCGTAATAAGCGTTGGGTCCGTGCTTGCGGTCGAAATGTCTCCATAAAAGCTTCTGCTGAATCTTATCAGTCTGTCTGAATGCATTGGCGGAAACCAGAAGCTCCGTATTGAAGGCCATCTGAGCTATTACTTCAAGAACGTATGATACGTCTACGGATTCGGCGGCGTTTTTTCCCCATGTAAACGGGCCGTGAGAATTTACAAGCGCGGCTCTCATTCTGTCTGCGCCGTATTTTCTGATTGCCTCGGCGATAACTATGCCGGTATTGTATTCGTATTCACCCTCGATTTCCCTGTCGGTGAGCTTTCTTGTGATGGGAACTCCTGCCGGGAAATAATCGGCATGAGTGGTTCCGTAAGCCTCTATTCCGTGTCCGCTCTGAGCAAATGACGTCGCATACAGCGAATGCGTGTGTGTAATGCCGCCGATTTCGGGAAATTCCCTGTAAAGACAGAGATGCGTCGGTGTGTCTGATGAAGGTCTTAAGCTGCCTTCAACGACTTTTCCGTCAAGATCGACTACGGGCAGGTCCGAGGGCTTAAGCTCGGAGTATTCGACTCCCGACGGCTTTATGACGAACAGCCCCTTTTCGCGGTCTATTCCGGACACGTTTCCCCATGTATTTATTATCAGCTTCTTTTCGACAAGCTGCATATTGGCAAGATATACTTCTTCCTTCAGCGCTTCAAGCATCTACCGATCCTCCGACAGAATTTTTTAGTATCCGGCCGCAAATGGCCCTGTTTACTGTTTGTGTTAATATTATATCACAAGATACTGTTCATTGTAAAGAAATAATTGCGCGGAATACGGATTCGAGTGCCGAACAGCTTTAAGCCTTAAGTGTATTTTGCACTGTTAATGACAAATGAACCGACAGCTCGGAAGAATGATATCACAAAAACGGCTTCGGTTTCCCATAAAGAATACATGGCATTCCTCGGAAGGTTTTCTTAGGAGGAAGGCGTAGAAGTGCGTTTAAGCTTTCACGAATAGTATACTGCAGAACTGACCCAGGTGCTTTTCCCGAAGAGGAAGGGGCAAGAATGCAGCACAGGCTTTTTTACGGAGAAGATACTGTAAAACTGTAGCTTAACATTTTTATGAGAGAAAGGAGAAAAATCTGAGTTTTGAAATCAACTCGAAGAGAAAATAATATTGCAAAAAAGCTGGATTTTTGGTATAATAGTTAATAATATTTTACTACAACGGGGTGCGCGGGCCGCATCCTTTGAGGCCCTTAAAAGAAGGACCGCCACAAGGAGAAACATGGTTCCTGAAACAGTAACGCTGCTTGCTAACGCAAAGGTTAATTTATATCTCGAAATCACAGGCATTTTGCCTCAAGGCTATCATGAGATTTCTACGGTCATGCAGTCTCTTACGCTGTCTGACAAAGTAACTGTATCCGTCGCGGAAGGCGACGGAATCTCGCTGTGTATAATCGGAAACGATTCACTCCCCTCGGATTGCAGAAACATCGCAGTTAAAGCCGCAAAGGCATTTTTCTCCGAGTCCGGAAAGCCGTTCGGCACCGATATCACGATAGAAAAGAAAATCCCGACCGAGGCCGGCCTCGGCGGAGGAAGCGCTGATGCTGCCGCCGTGCTGAGAGCGCTGGATATTCTTTCCGGTCATGCCATAGATGATGCCGCTCTGATGAGAGCCGCTGCGTCCGTCGGCTCCGATGTCCCCTTCTGTCTTGCCGGAGGCTGCAGACATGCAGGCGGCAGGGGAGAAGTCCTGTCCGGAAGGATGAAGCCGTCAGGTCTCATATTCCTGATTGTTAAGCCCGATGCCGGCATATCCACGGCAGCGGCCTACAGTGCCCTTGACGGGCTTTACGGAGGCTTTGCGGACAGGAAGCCGTCAAAGCCCCCGGAGGAGCTTACAGAGGCTCTCAGAGCCTCTGACAGAGCCGGTACGGCAAAGAATCTGAGAAACATCTTTGAAGACGTGCTTCCGGAGCTTTGCCCTGAATCGTACGCTCTTCTGAAGCTGTTAAAAACCTGTTCCTTCGGAGCAGGACTCTGTGGCAGCGGGTCTGCGGTTTACGCCTGCTTCCTTTCGGAGGCCACGGCCTTGACCGCCGAAAAAATCATCAAAAAGAAATATCCCGGTTATTTCACCGCAATCTGCCGTGGAACGGGTCACGGCGTAAGACCCGTATAATCCCGTAAAGGAGACAAAGAGACATGTCAAAAGAAGAAAGAGAAGAAAACGTTTATTACGGCCGCGGAACCCGTGAGATGTTTGACGAATACATGGATGTCATAAATTATGTATTCGGCTTCAACGGTGATTGCAGCGAGTTCAGACAGCTTCTTCCTAACATCTATAC
>JAKSPQ010000125.1 GCA_024404665.1 Clostridia bacterium | reverse complement strand
CTCAGAACCGCCACCGGTTTCACCGGAGGTGTCAACAAGAACGTCTATCCGGTCAGCAGGAACCCCGAACAGCTTTGATGCCTCAATCACTTCAAACCCCTTATTCATAAGGGTTGCGCTGTCAACAGTAATCGAAGGTCCCATACTCCACGTAGGATGTGCAAGAGCCTGTTCTCTTGTAACAGACATAAGCTCTTCTCTTTTCCTGCCGAAGAAAGGTCCTCCGGAGGCGGTAATTATAAGTTTTTCAACTTCGGCTTTATGCCCGGCCCTGAGGCACTGAAAAATTGCCGAATGCTCGCTGTCGACGGGGGTAAGACTTATGCCCTTTTCCGCTGCGGATTTCATCACGAGGTCTCCGGCAATAACAAGCGACTCTTTATTGGCAAGAGCAAGATTCATCCCGCGGTCAATTACCTCGAAAGTAGGTCTGAGTCCGGCTGAGCCGATTATCGAGTTCACGGCGACGTCTGCATCGGCAGACGCTATCATTTCAGAAAGACCGCTTTCGCCCGACAGAACCTTAACCGGAAGATCAGAGACTCTTTTCTTTAACTCGATTGCGGCGTTTTCATCGGTCATACATGCATACGTCGGCAAAAACTCTCTGATCTGTTTTTCTGCGATATCGGTGCTTTTATTGGCCGACAATGCGGTTACGGAATAACCGCAGGCCCTGGCAACATCGGCGGACTGGAGTCCGACCGAGCCCGTTGAGCCCAGCAGCATCAAGCGTTTTTTCATTTGTTATCTCCACAATGATAATTCGGATATGAAAGCCGTTGATCAGACAATAATATCCATAAACGATTCAAGCAGCATAATAACCACGGAGCAGGCGATTACGGAATCGAATCTGTCAAGTATTCCTCCGTGACCCGGGAAAAGGTTGCTGAAATCCTTTATACCGTGTTCACGCTTGAGATGAGACATGACAAGGTCGCCTATCATGGATACGACGGAAGCCGCAACGGCAACGGGTATCAGAACAATGATATTGACGGTGGCCTTTTCGAATCTGTTGAGCAGAAGACCGTAGGCCACAAAGAAAAGCACATTGCAGATTATTCCGCCGACCGCGCCCTCCCACGTCTTCTTCGGGCTGATTTTCGGAGCAAGCTTATGTTTGCCGAAAAGCTTTCCGAAAACAAAGGCAGCGGTATCCGATACCCATGCGGTAATGAATACCGAGTAAAAGAGCCACTGACCGGCAGAGCCGCTGTCACAGAGCTTCACAAGAAAAGCAAAGCCGAATGCGGCATAAATACTGACCGAGCAGGCCTCCAGAGAATCGCTGAGCTTCAGCTTTCCGTCCGAAAACATGGAATAGGCAATATAAATCAGGATAAGAAGCACGGAAGAGGCAAGAGCTGTTCCGGTGAATATATCCCTTCCCGTAAAAGGATCGATAAACCTTATAAGAATCGGGAGAAAAGCGGCATCTATCATCGAAAACACCATAAGAGGCCGGAACTTTTCGGTTCCTACGCACTTATGTGCCTCGTATACGCCGAGTGCTGCAGCCATAGAAAAGAAAATCGGCATTACCGGGGTTTTGCAGAAGAAAACCACCGGAATGAGAACTGCCGCAAGAATAAAAAAAGTAATAACTCGTTTTTTCAAAAAATTCAGACCTTTCCATAGCGTCTTTGTCTTCCGAAATATTCAGATACGGCCTTATCAACCTCACGCGGGGTCATATCGGGCCATAGGACATCCGTAAAATAAAATTCGGAATAAGCGGATTGCCACATAAGAAAGTTAGACAGACGCTGCTCCCCTGCAGTTCTTACAATAAGGTCCGGATCGGGAATTCCGGCTGTGTCGAGGCTGTCCGATACAGCCTTTTCGGTAATGGGTTCACCCTTTTCCGCAAGCCTTCTGCAAGCTCTTACAATCTCGTCGCGGCCTCCGTAATTGAGAGCGATATTAAGCGAATTTTTGTGATCGGCGGTTCTCTTTTCAAGAGCCTCAACCCGGTCTCTGAAAGCCCTGTCGAACGGCGAGAGATCACCGATGAATCTCATTTTCAGATTATCCTTGTCGGCGGTTTTTTCGCATTCGCCGAGATAGTCCGAAAGCAACTTCATGATAGAGGCTACCTCGTCCTCCGGCCTTCCCCAGTTTTCGGTGGAGAAAGCATATACGGTTACGAATTCAATTCCTATGTCACCGCAGTATCTGACTACTTCCTTGAATTTTGAAGCGCCGTATGAATGGCCGAATTTTCGCGGCATACCGCGTTTTTTTGCCCATCGGCCGTTTCCGTCCATAATAAATGCTATATGACGGAGCCTTCCCGAAGAAATCAGCGAAATGCTGTTCTCCCGGGAAGGCACGGAAAGATTAGTATCTTGGCCCATCCCGAATCAGATGTCCATAATTTCCTTGATTTTTGCGGAAGTGATGCCGTCAAGAAGCTTTGTGTACTTGTCAGTAAGATCCTGAATGCTCTTTTCGGAAGTCTTCTGCTCATCCTCGGTCATAAGAGAAGCCTTCTTCTGCGCTTTGCAGAAATCGTTGGCGTCACGTCTTACGTTTCTGAGAGCTACCTTGGAATCCTCACCGAGCTTCTGCACCTGCTTGGCAAGCTCTTTTCTGCGCTCCTCGGTAGGCTGCGGAAAAATGAGTCTCAGGCACTTGCCGTCATTGTTGGGAGTGATTCCGATATCGGAAGCAAGAATTGCTTTTTCGATAGCCTTCAGAGTGGAAGCATCGTAAGGAGATACCATTACGGTCTTGGCATCGGTAACCTTGATGTCTGCCATAGTGTTGATGGGTGTGGGAGCTCCGTAGTACTCAAAGGTTACGGGCGCTAAGAGAAGCGGATTTGCTCTTCCGGCTCTGATGAGAGAAAGCTCGTTCTCATAGGACGAAATTGTCTTCTTCATTTTTTCTTCATAAGACTTGCAATCAAGTTTCATGATAGGTCCTCCGATATTTAATAAAATTTTCGCTTGTATTAATTATTGCTTGTGATTACGGTGCCGTCGCACATTCCCTTTACGGCCTTGACGATGTCGTCAGTATCGGCGAGTCTGAACGCAAAAGCGTCAGGGCCGAAGTCGGCGCCGAAGGCGGATGCCGTAAGGTCGATTCCCTTGAGTCCGAGCTTCATCATTTCCGCATATGAAACGGTCTCGAATCTCACGGCTGAGGGATTCTTTTTGGGGTCGGAATCGTAAATACCGTCGACATTCTTTGCAAGAAGAAATACATCGGCTCCGATTTCGGCGGCTCTGAGAATTCCCGCGGTATCCGTTGAGAAATAAGGGCAGCCGGAGCCTCCGGCGAAGAGTACGATTTTGCCTTCTCTGAGAGCAGCCTTGGCTCTGTCCGTTGAATAGTACTCGGCATAGGGCATCATGGGTGTCGATGTAAATACGACAGCGTCTCCGCCCTTTCTGATAATCGCATCCTTGGCGGCAAGGCAGTTAATGCATGTGGCGAGCATTCCCATTCTGTCGGCGGTTACTCTGTCCATATCTCCGCCGCTTCTGCCGCGCCATATGTTTCCTGCGCCGAATATGACGGCGGTCTCTACTCCGTCGGCCGAAATCTTTATCAGCGTCTCGGCAATTCTGTCGAGAAGCTCAAAATCTATTATTCCGTTTTCACCGTTTATGGCTTCTCCTGATAATTTCAGAAGAATTCTCCCGTATTTATATCCATTGGCTTCTGCCTTCGTGCTTTTCATTGCGAATACCTCTTTCGGGCACCGGACAAGGTGCATTAAAATAATAGATTATATATAATATAATACGCATTTTTATACAAGTATATTGTACTACTAAGTTATTGATTTGTCAAGAAAAAAATGACTGCGGCCCACCGGCAGTCCTCATATTTACAGAAAAGGAGTTATTAATTAAAAAGCGGCAAAACCACGGGGATGCTAAAAAGGCCGTAACCTTCTTAACATCCCCGTAAAGATTAATTCCCGGAGAGATTCCCGGAGCTTTCGGCAGATGCATATATATCATCTATTGCCTTCTGCCATGTTTTCTGTTTTGCTCTTACAGCGGCGGTAATGCTCATGGTTTTGCTTTGAATATTATCTCCGTAGAAGTTCACTATGTGGTCAATCTGATCCGAGTAATTGACGACGAAGCTTGATGCAACCCTGTCGCGGATACCGTCAAGAAGTCCCATGGCGCGGGAATCACTGAGATATCTGTATTTTATGGTGGTCTCATAATATGCGGGCGTAATCATTTTATATCCGTACATGCAGAGAGCCTCAAGAGCGGCGCCTACCGTCTGAGGATTCCGTATATCCGCTGCGACGGTTGTTGCAAGGAAGCCTCCGCACATAGGCGTAATATAATCCGGTTGGTCTGAATTGTATTTCGGGAACGGTATTATGCCGTACTCATTCGACATATCCTTCAATGCTTCCGCATTGCCGAGCGTTGCTACATGAAGCATAACTCTTCCGTCAGCGAACATCTGAAGTGCATTCGGAGCAAGGCCCGATTCATACCACACCTGATTGTTGTTATACAGAAGATCGTAAAGTTCGGAATACAGATTCAGATATTTTTCGTTGTTTTTAATGATTTCGTACTTTCCGTCCCCGTTCAGCTCCGCAAGCGGAACATCGAACCCGACAACCGAATATCTGCAGGCAAAATTGCCGAAAGAAAGACCGTATTCGTCCTTGTTGTCCCAGATTCCGTTGCCGTCGGTGTCAGAGCCTGCGGTAAGCGCTATTTCCTTCATTTTTTCGAAGGTCCATTCGCCCTTATCGACAAGGTCGTAGAGATCCGGAGTATTCTTGTCGGCTGTGACGGATTTGTTGAAATAAGTCACAAAGATATAAGCATAAATACTGTATGCCAGGTCACCGATGGCATAATAGCTTTTGCCGTTGATGGCCATATCATCCGTAAAAGCCTTATTCCACCATTTTTTTGAAAGATCGACAGTCGGGAGATCGTAAAGGTTATATGAAAGACCTTTCATACCGAGAGACGCAATATACGTATTGTGAGTCATGATTATGTCGTAGGCATAATCTCCCGCGCCGGCAGAATTCTCCACCGTCGCAATGAATGAGTCTCTCTCGGCCCACTCACCGGGAACGGGAATAACATTGAGCTTAATACCGAGCCGTTCCTCGACGGCCAGATTTCTGTTATAAACCGCATCGGATACCATTTCCCCCATAACACCTTCGCTGAACATTTCTTTTGCACAGCTCTTGCGTATGAGAATGTTAACCGTATCACCGCCGAAATTCTGATTACCGATACAATCGATAAGATTCTGAGGGATATTTTCTTCTGTTTCGGAATCGACGGCGCTTGAAACAGAGGTAGAAGTCGTATTTTCATTGCCGATATCGGCAGGTCCTGCGCAGGAGCAGACCGTAAGAAGTGTTGCAAGCAGTAATAAATACACCAATATTTTTTTCATGACATTGCATCCTTTCTGTAATGGAAAACATCTCAGATTGTAAAAAAGCGGATGAAGAATTCCGGTCGGGCTTTCGCTATCCTTCAATTCTTCATCCGCTTGAATTAAATCGGTTTTAAATTATTTCTGAGTGAGCTTTGCGATTTCGTCGGCAAAGTTGTCTTCTCTCTTCTCAAGTCCTTCGCCCTTGTTGTAAAGGAGGAATCCCTTGACGGTTACGGGAGCGCCGATCTTCTTTGCAACTGAGTCAATGTACTTCTGTACGGTGAGCTCGTCGTCAAGAATGTAGGCCTGGTCAACAAGGCATACGTTCTCATAGAACTTGCCCATTCTTCCGAGAACGATCTTCTCGAGAATGTTGGTGGGCTTGTTGGCGTTCTTGGGATCGTTCTTAAGAGCGGCAACCTGGATGTTCTTCTCTTCCTCGAGAACGGCAGCAGGTACCTGATCTCTGGTTACATAGGAGGGAGCGGGGGTATTGCCGGCGATCTGGAGAGCGATGTTCTTTGCGAGAACGGCGAACTCTGCATCGGCAGCAGCCTCAGCGGTGGTATCGAGAACAACAACGACGGCTGTGGAGGAGTCGTGATGTACGTAGGTACCGGTATAGCCTTCTCTGAGCTCAAAGCGTCTGATGGAGATCTTTTCACCGATGGTGAATCTCATCTCGGAGAGCTTTGCATCGACAGTAACGTCGGAACCGTCGAATGCGCATGCCATAAGGGCATCGACATCGGCAGGTCTTACGGCGATGATGGTTCTGAGAAGTCCCTTTACGAAATCCTTAAAGGAGGCGTTCTTGGCAACGAAGTCGGTCTCGGAGTTAACTTCGATCATAGCGGTGGCATTGCCCTCCTTCAGGATGTCGACAACGCCTTCAGCGGCGATGCGGCTTTCCTTCTTGGCGGCAACGGCAAGTCCTCTTTCTCTGAGAACCTTGAGGGCCTTCTCCATATCGCCTTCGGCTTCTACGAGGGCCTTCTTGCATTCCATCATACCTACGCCGGTCTTGGCGCGGAGTGCGGCAACGTCTTTTGCGGTAATAGCAGCCATTTCAGTATCTCCTTATAATCAGTCAGCGTTTTCGGCGGTCTCGGCTTCCTCGGCGGGAGCGGTCTCTTCGCCCTGCTTGCCTTCGATAACGGCATCGGCAAGAAGAGATGCGATGAGCTTGATGGCGCGGATGGCGTCGTCGTTGCCGGGGATGATGTAGTCGGCATCATCGGGGTCGCAGTTGGTATCAACGATGGCAATTACGGGAATACCGAGCTTCTTTGCTTCGAGAACAGCGTTGGCTTCCTTCTTGGGGTCAACGATGAAAACAGCGGAAGGAAGAGCTGTCATGGTCTTGATACCGCCGTAGTTCTTCTCGAGGTCGTTAAGCTCCTTAACCTTTGCGGCAGCTTCCTTCTTGGTAAGAGAAGCCCAGGTGCCGTCCTCGTTCATCTTGGTGAGGGTGTTGAGCTTGTTGATGGAGTTCTTGATGGTCTTGAAGTTGGTCATCATACCGCCGGGCCATCTTTCGTTAACATAGAACATGCCGCATCTCTCGGCTTCTTCCTTGATGGCATCGGCAGCCTGCTTTTTGGTACCGATGAAGAGGAGGGTTCCGCCCTGAGCGGAGAGCTCTCTTACGTAAGCATAGGCTTCTTCAAACTTCTTAACGGTCTTCTGCAGGTCGATGATGTAGATACCGTTTCTTTCTGTGAAGATGTAATCCGCCATTTTGGGGTTCCATCTTCTGGTGTGGTGTCCGAAATGAACACCGGCTTCAAGCAACTGCTTGATGGAAATAACAGACATTTTGAATGTCCTCCTTCGGTTTTTTCCACCACCGTGACGTATTGCC
>JAKSPQ010000124.1 GCA_024404665.1 Clostridia bacterium | reverse complement strand
AGCCGCCTCCGGGCGGCTGTTTTTTCTCGTTACCGTGGGTTTATTTGGCGGTTACATCGAAAAAGTAAATTTCGGAATAAACGCCGGAATTAACTTCAAAAATCAACCGGATCGCGCGGAAAAGCCCGCCGGCGGGCATGACCGGGAAAACAAGGCTGTACCGAACGAAGCGGAGCGAGGGGGATATCGGAGGAAGCGGGGCATAGATAATACGGCGGAGCGTAATCAGGAAGCAAGGCTGCGCTGAACCGAGCGGAGCGAGGAAGACATTCTAATAGACGGGGCAAGATTAAACCGGCGGGCGGGACCGGGAAAACAAGGCTGTGCCGAACGAAGCGGAGCGAGGGGGATATCGGAGGAAGCGGGGCATAGATAATACGACGAGCGAACGGAAAACAAGATAGCAAGAAAGGATTAAGCAGAATACAAAAAAAACAAATAGAGAGAGACGGACTGTTCGGGCGGAAAAAAATGAGGGCAAAAACGGCGGGATGCCGAAAGGTCTCGGACCTTTCGGCATCCCGGTTTTTTGCAGGTCAGGCGTTTGTACTTCCCTGCTTTATATCAGATTACTGATTTTCAATATACTCGAAGAGCGGGACGGCTACGTGACCTCCGATGTTTATCATCAGCACGCCGTTTTCTTCAAATACGTTGTACTGCATGTTGTAGCTTTCGCCGGAGTAAAGAACTATAGTGTAGGTTCTGTCGGCATCGGCGGTGTTGTAGAAGAGGGGACCGTCAACGTAATCCGCGAGCGGGACCGCTACGTGGCCTCCGATGTTTATCATCAGCACGCCGTTTTCCTCGAATACGTTGTACTGCATGTTGTAGCTTTCGCCGGAGTAAAGAACTATAGTGTAGGTTCTGTCGGCATCGGCGGTGTTGTAGAAGAGGGGACCGTCAACGTAATCCGCGAGCGGGACCGCTACGTGGCCTCCGATGTTTATCATCAGCACGCCGTTTTCCTCGAATACGTTGTACTGCATGTTGTAGCTTTCGCCGGAGTAAAGAACTATAGTGTAGGTTCTGTCGGCATCGGCGGTGTTGTAGAAGAGCGGGCCGTCAACGAACTCGTCGAGCGGAACCGCAACGGCGGGACCTACAACGATCATGAGTCTGCCGTCATCGGCGGGAAATACCTGATACTGCATGGTGTAGCCTCCCTCGACGGGCAGCTCGATGGAGTATGTGCGGTTGCCGGTGGCTTCGTCAAAGTATTTGGGCTCTGTTACGGGCTTCTGTCCGAAGATTTCAACGCCGCAGAGAGTGGGGATGATGTCGTAGTGACCGTTATCCGTGTCCGAGCAGAGATTTACGGGGAACTCAAATCCGCCGAAGAGCTTGGAAACGACAAGATCGGCGGAGGTCGTCTGCGAAGCGCTGGCCTTGAAGTTTACCCAGGTTTCACCGCCCGAAAGCGCAATCGTGCCGGGTTCGGACTGGAAATGAATCGAAACGGCCAGCGTGTCTCCCTCTTTTACATTGATGGAAACGGGATCGGTTACGATCACGCCGCCTGCCGGAATCGAGAAGTTGGATTTTTTATTATAATAAGCATATTTAACGGGTGTTGAAACGCCTGCCGAAAGACCTACCTGCTTTGAAACCGTAATCGACTTGATTCCCAGAGCGGAATATCCGAACTCATTCGAAAGAGTCAGTCTGATCTGTGTTCCGGAGCCTTCCGGTTTAATAAAGATTCTTGCGGTTTTTCCCTTGAGTGCATAAGTAGTAGAGGAAGGGAATCCTCCAATGCTGCTTACTGCCTGAGCTGAGGTGGAAGCTGTCATCTCTGTGCTCCAAGCCGAAAACCATTCTGCGTTATCGGTTGCCGAAGCGCCAAAAGGAAGGGTGAATAACGTGAGTACCGTAATGATTGCCATAATAGCTGCCAGGGTTTGTTTTTTCATCTCTGAATTCTCCTTTTGCCGAATATTTAATTTTTATTATAATATATAAGCTTTTTATTTGCTTACATATACATTATATATAATATTATCCCCCGTGTCAACAGCAAACCAAAAAATATTTATTTTTTATTTTTGCTTTTTGTGTAACTTTTACAAAAACGGCCTGAAAATGCAAAAACAGCCCCGCGGGGCTGTTCACGCGAGGGGGAATCGTGAGATTCCCCGGCGTGAACGTGCCCGCGGGGCGGAAAAAAGGCTCAGATATCAAATTCGGCCATGTCCTCGGGGGTCTGTCTGCGTACGGCGACGTAGTCTTCTCCGCCCTTCAGCATGACAAGTCCCGGACGCGGAACGCGGTTGTAGCCGGAGGACATTGCAAACTGGTACGCTCCGGCGGTGCAGCATGCCAGAATGTCTCCGCGGCATATATCCGCGGGAAGCGGAATGTTCTCTCCGAGCAGATCTCCGCTTTCGCAGCAGCGGCCGGCCACGGTAAAGCGCTCGGTTTTTTCGGAAACCGGACGCGATGCGTCGTAAAAGGTATAGGGAGACTTGTAAAGCGCATATCTCGGGTTGTCCGTCATGCCTCCGTCAACGGAAACATACTGCTTGTATCCCGGAATTCTCTTTACGGAGCCGACGGTGTAAAGCATGAGCGCGGCATCCGCAACTATGGCTCTGCCGGGCTCTATGAAGATATCGGGCATTTTCACTCCGCGCGCCGCAGCAGTACTCTTCAGAAGCTTTGCGACATCGGCGATGACCGAGGCCGCGTCGGGAGCCGGCTGCTCCTCCGTATATCTTACGCCGAAGCCGCCTCCGAGATCGAGTACCTGTGCCTCAAAGCCGAATTTGTCCTTCATATCGGCGACAAAATTCATCATTATTTCGGCTGTTCTCAGCTGAACCTCCGAATCAAAGAGCTGTGAGCCCACATGGCAGTGGTAACCGCAGAGCTTCAGATTTCCGAGAGACAGCGCAAGAGCCGTAATATTCTCAGCCTGTCCCGTCTCAATGGCGGAGCCGAACTTCGAATCCACGCGTCCCGTGGCTACGGCTTCATAGGTATGCGGATCTATACCGGGAGTTATTCTGAGAATAATCTTCTGCGTTATTCCCCTTGCGGCGCTCTCCGCGGCAAGAGCGTAAAGCTCCTCCGGGCAGTCGACGGCAAAATATCCCACGCCTCTGTCCATGGCATAGGAAATATCCTCCGGCGTTTTGTTGTTCGAATGGAAGCAGGAATGCGAAAGGTCAAAGCCCGCCGCTTGAGCGGTGGCTATCTCACCCGAGGAAACGACATCCGTCCAGATGCCCTCCTCCGCGGCAATGCGGTATATCTGTTTGAAGCTTGCGGCCTTGGAGGCATAAAGGACCTCAGAGCCTTCCCCGAAATGTGTTTTCACCGCGTTTCTGAAGCGGCGCATGTTGGCGCGTACTCTGTCCTCATCATAGAGGTAGAGGGGTGTTCCGTATTTCGCAGCGAGCTCCAGAGGATTCCTTCCCGCAAAACGCAGAAGACCGTTTTCAAATGAAATGTTCTCGCAAATCATTTTTTTATCTCCTTAAAGAAAAATTCGGTTGATTATCCGCGGTTTTCTCCGACGTATGCATCTGTCTTTTACAATCGGCCGCGTCTTATATCAGTCTGAATCTCCAAAGCCTTTGTCTGTCTTCGTCCGCCGCATAGTCGATGCCGACTCTCGGCAGAGTCTCATATTCGGGGGCAGAGTCCCCGTCCGGCATTTCAAGCCAGATTTCATCCGAAAGCACAACGTCGGCTCCGTTGAGCCTTCTGTCGATTTTCAGATATTTTGTAAGCTTTCCCGGGCCGTTTCCCGCGTTTTTCAGGGATCCGACGTCCTCCTCACAGAAGCCCGCGTCCGATTTTTGCCGCGTTTTTCTGTCAGAAAGCCCTGAGCCCGAGGTCGGAATGATACCCCTTATCAGAACCGCTTCCGGATGGCCCTTTTCCCCGGAAACGATATTCAGCATATAATGAAGCCCGTAGCATAGATATACATATACAGTCCCGCCCTTTGACCACATCACCATGTTGCGGTCCGTCCTGCCCTTTGACGCATGGCAGGCCGTATCATCTGTGCCCATATAGCACTCTGTTTCGGAAATGATACCGGACAAAATCTCTCCCGTATCGGGGTCTTTTCTGCAGATTCTGCAGCCGAGAAGCCGCGGCGCCAGCTCATCGGCCGGCATGGAGAGAAATTCTCTCGTGACTCTCTTAACCCTGCGCCCCTCGTTCCTTCTTTTTTCAAAGAAGTCCCTGACGGTTTTGCCGCAGGTCTCGGACATACAGAAGCCCGTTACCTCGGGCTTATCCGTGTCACAGAGCTTCCTTATGTCAAATTTGCCTCCGAAGCCCCCGGACAACGGATCCGGTACTCCGAAAAACACCCTGTCTATTCTTGAAGAAACAATCGCTCCCGCACACATGGGGCAGGGCTCCATGGTCACGTAAATGTCGCAGCCTTTTAGCCTCCAGTTTCCAAGCGACGCAGAGGCAGCCCTTATCGCATTTATTTCGGCATGCCCCGTGGCATCCGACAATTCTTCTCTGGTATTCCGTCCTTTTCCGATTACAAGTCCGTTTTTTACTATTACGGCACCAACCGGAACATCGCCTTTTTCGGCTGCCTCGCGGGCAAGCTCTGCGGCCTCCGCCATAAATCGTTCCGCTTCCTTTACACTGTCTCTGCCGTTCATTTCAGTTCAATTACATCAAAAAAGCAGCAAACACGGTGCTTATTGCTTCAAAAGCGGAGATTCCCATCGATATAAGTACGGTCGGGGACAAAAAGAGTCTGAAGCTTTTCGCGGTTGCCGGAAGCACAACGGTTCTCGTCGGTAGAGCGCGTGACTCCTGAACGGCATTTCCGTGCCTTCTGTAAATCAGAAGCGCGGCCGATGCAAGCGCGGCTGCCATTATGCATAATTCCATAATAAGATACACCGCTTCTCCGCGGGCGCCGTACATGGAATAGAGCTTGCTCTCACAGAGATCGAAGAAGTTGTTGCAGAAATGCATGAGCATTCCGGGGACAATCGAGCCGCTTTCCGTATAAATCATGCCAAGCACAATTCCTGCGCAGAAGGCATACAGGAACTGTTTTATGTTTCCGTGCATTAAGGCAAACATGAGAGCCGAAGCGATGACGGCGTTCGTTTTGCCGAAGGGAAGAAGATTTGACAGCACGCAGCCGCGGAAGAGGAACTCCTCGCATACCGCGGGAACGATGCATACAACCGCAAAGTCCATGCACAGAGCCACAGGCGTATCCGGAGACTCGGCATAAAGTCCGGAAAAATCAACAAACGACGTGATAAACGCGCCGAGAGACGAAACCGAAAAAACGATTCCGATTCCGGCTGTCACGGCAAGCACGGTATCGATGCTCCCGCGCGGAGCAAGTCTCATCGGCTCCCTGAGCTTCAGGGGCGTAATCACCCTGTAAAGAAGAACCGGAGCCATAAAGGAGAGCATATACAGAACGCCGTAAAGAGTCTGCAGCAGCGCGTATTCCGTATCCGTCGGGGCGACAGCCCCTCCGGTAATCGCGAGTTCCAGCTCTCCGGGAATTCCGAGAAGCGAAAGCAGCAGAAGCATATTTACTATAAGGATGATTCCTATGCGCAGGGATACCCCGCGCAGCTCCTTCTCCGGAGCGGATAATTCGGCCATTACTTTCTCCTCTCAAATGCATAACCCCGCCGTGAAATATCACGGCGGGGCATAATATCACATAGAACTCAGTGAATGATGCAGCGCTCGGTGTCCTTGTCGAAGAAGTGCATTCTGGATACGTCGAATGCGATCTTGATGGTGTCGCCGGCTCTGGAGGTGGATCTGGAAGAAACCTTTGCAACAAAGTTGGTTTCGCCGATAACGAGGTGGAGGTGAATCTCGGCACCCATAAGCTCGGTGAGGTCAACGTAAGCGTCGCACTGTGCTTCCTCGGGAAGAGAGTTCAGGAACATAGGCTCGTCGTGAATTGTTTCGGGACGGAGACCTGCGATAACTTCCTGACCGATGTAATCCTTGAGCTCGGGAGCGTTGGCCTTCTCAGCGGGAAGTCTGAGAGACTTGTCCTCAAAGTTGAAGTATACATCCTCGCCCTTCTTCACAAGGGTACCGGTGATGAAGTTCATCTGAGGAGTTCCGATAAATCCGGCAACGAAGATGTTGCAGGGAGAATCGTAAAGGTTCTGAGGAGTATCTACCTGCTGGATAAGACCGTCCTTCATAACAACGATTCTGGTAGCCATGGTCATAGCCTCGACCTGGTCATGGGTTACGTAAATGAATGTGGTCTGAACGGAAGCATGAAGCTTGGTGAGCTCGGCTCTCATGCTGGCACGGAGCTTAGCATCGAGGTTGGAAAGAGGCTCGTCAAGAAGGAAGACCATCGGCTTACGAACGATAGCACGGCCCAGAGCAACACGCTGCTTCTGACCGCCGGAAAGAGCCTTGGGCTTTCTGTCGAGAAGGTGGGTGATATCGAGAACACGGGCGGCTTCTTCAACACGTCTCTTGATTTCTTCCTTGGGAGTCTTGTTGAGCTTAAGGCCGAAAGCCATATTCTCAAAAACGGTCATATGGGGGTACAGAGCGTAGTTCTGGAAAACCATCGCGATTTTTCTGTCCTTAGGAGCAACGTCGTTGACAAGTCTGTCACCGATGAAAAGCTCGCCTTCGGAAATTTCCTCAAGTCCGGCGACCATACGGAGAGTAGTGGTCTTACCGCAGCCGGAAGGGCCGACGAGAACAAGAAATTCCTTATCCTTGATATCGAGGTTAAAGTCGGAAACGGCGGTTACACCACCGGGATATTTTTTGTAAATGTGCTTAAGGGATACGCTTGCCATTGAGTAAATTCCTCCTTAGAAATACGCGCGAGACCGAGCGTAACCGGTCCGCCATTTTTATTACTATAATATTGTATCAAATTTTGAGCGAAAATGGAAGTTGGCATATTGCCGTTTTTTCGCCCTCAAAACTGTGCAACTTGCACAATTTTACCGTTTTTTTGCAATTTTCGGCCTTTTTCGGCGTTTTTAGGTAAATTGCATTTACCTTTGTTCAGAGGCACGGCAGACCGAAACGGGCTTTTTTCCCTGTTTCGGCCGGCTGTAACACAGGGACACCGCGCGGCGCCTCAATCCTCTTTTATCTTCATCGAGAGAGCTATTCTCTTCTTCTGCGGATCCACGGAGATAACCTGGACCTTTACGACATCGCCGACGGAAACGACCTCGGACGGATGCTTTATGAACTTCGAGCTCATCTTTGAAATGTGGACAAGTCCGTCCTGGTGAACGCCGATGTCCACGAAGGCGCCGAAGTCG
>JAKSPQ010000123.1 GCA_024404665.1 Clostridia bacterium | reverse complement strand
GCCATTCAAGCAAGTCGGCTGAGACTGGTTGTGACGAATACGACTCAGTCTCATTATCCAACCATCGGACACAGTCACCTTCAAACCCCCTTTGCTAATAAAACACGACCCAGAACTATTCAGCCAAAAGTATTCGTCACCAATCTTTCACGCACGATGACGGAAACCACACCGGCTGTCCGTCTGGATACGACAGTCTCCTGCGTGGCTACCTGCTTTATCGCAGGTGCGCCACCGTTTGCGCGCTCTTTCCCGGTGAAAGTACGGCTCTGCCCCCGTGTCCGCACTAGAAGCAGAGAACGGCGCACATGTAAATGCGCCGTTCTCTGCCTGTTATGTTCATTTACCCGAGATCCGTCCCTTTATTCGGGGACCTTGGGCGTTTGGAATTTACAAAAACACATTACTGCGTTTTCATGAGGTCCTTAAGAGTCTTTTTATCAAGGAAACCGTTAATCACATCCGCAAGCTCGTTCCACATGGGAGCGGTACGGCATTCACAGGCAAGGCTGCAGGGCTCCGCACCCTCCTCAAGGCAGGATACGGGCGCAAGTCCGCCCTCCGTAAGCCTCAGTACCTCTCCGACCGAAATATCGGCAGGATCCTTTGACAGGCGGTATCCTCCGCCCTTGCCGTGCACCCCCTCGATGAGACCGTTTGATACCAGCACCGGAAGTATTCTTTCAAGATATTTCAGAGAAATATCGTTTCTTTCCGCCACTTCCTTCATCGCGGTATACCCGCTGCCCGAATGCTCGGCCAGGTCTATCATGACTCTGAGCGCATAGCGGCCTTTTGACGATATTATCATTGTCTTTTTCCTTTTTTGGATTCGGTAAGCGAACTGCCGTCAACCGCTGACACCTATATCAGTCGCAGTGACAGTGAGCGCAGCCTGATTCCTCGGGAAGAAGGCTGTGATCGTATTCGATATGATTCTTATCGTAATAATCCTTAACGGCGAGCTTTATTGCCTCCTCGGCAAGCACTGAGCAGTGAAGCTTGTGGGCCGGAAGTCCGTCGAGAGCCTCCGTAACTGCCTTGTTGGTGAGCTTCAGCGCCTCGGCACGGGGCTGTCCCTTTATGAGCTCGGTTGCCATGGAGCTGGAAGCAATGGCGCTTCCGCATCCGAAGGTCTCAAACTTGACGTCGGTAATGACGTCGTTGTCTATTTTAAGGTAAATCTTCATAATGTCTCCGCATACGGGGTTGCCGGCTTCACCGACACCGTCGGCGTTCTCGATGATGCCGACATTTCTGGGATTGCGGAAATGATCCATAACTTTTTCACTGTATAAAGCCATTTTATTATCCTCTTTTCAGTCTTATTTTGCGAAAACGTGTGTTCTCTTTCCGGTTACGAGGTCTCTCCAGAAGGGCGACATCGCTCTGAGCTGAGCGACGACCTCGGTTACGGATTTGATGATATAATCGATTTCTTCCTCCGTGGTGTTCTCGCCGATGGAAAGCCTCAGCGAACCGTGGGCAACCTCGTGAGGTCTGCCGATGGCGAGCAGGACATGGGAAGGATCGAGCGAGCCCGACGTGCAGGCGGAGCCGGAAGACGCGGAAATTCCGCGGTCGTCGAGCAGAAGAAGGAGGGATTCGCCCTCAATACCCTCAAAGCAGAAGTTGACGTTGGAGGGCAGTCTGTGTTCGGCATCGCCGTTGAGCTCCGAATAGGGAATCTCTGAAAGACCGGCAATCAGTCTGTTCCTGAGGGGAATAAGCTTTGCCGTCACCTCGTCGATGGAAGCGCAGGCCTCCTCGAGAGCGGCAGTCATACCCATAATGGATGGAATGTTCTCGGTTCCGGGACGCTTGCCGCGCTCCTGGGCTCCGCCGTCGATGAGATTCTGAAGGATAATTCCCTTTCTTGCATAAAGGATTCCGCAGCCCTTGGGACCGTGAAATTTGTGAGCGGAAAGAGAGAGCATATCGATGTTCATCTCGCTGACGTTGATACGGACATGTCCGGCAGCCTGAACGGCATCGGTGTGGAAGAGCACGCCCTTGGCCCTGCACACGGCGCCGATTTCGGCTATGGGCTGGATGGTTCCGACCTCGTTGTTGGCGAACATAACGGTAACGAGGCATGTGTCCTCGCGTATCGCGGCCTCAACCTCCGCGGGAGTAACTATACCGTTCGAATGAACGTCGAGAAGGCTGATTTCAAAGCCCTCCTTTTCAAGTCTCTTAAGCGTGTGAAGCACCGCATGATGCTCGAAGGCTGTTGAAATAATGTGCTTTTTGCCCTTCTTCTCTCCCGCTCTCGCGGCGGAAATAATGGCCTGGGTATCGGATTCGCTTCCGCCGGAAGTGAATGTAATCTCTCTCGGAGTGCATCCGAGGCAGCGGGCAGCGCGCTCTCTGGCGTTCTCGAGAGCCTCCTTGGCCTCCTGACCTATGGTATAGAGGCTCGAGGGATTGCCGAACACGGTCTCCATATAGGGGAGCATCGCATCGATCGCAGTGCGGCTCATCTTGGTAGTCGCTGCGTTATCGGCATAAACTTTCATTTCTGTATCTCCTGTAAACTTAAAAATCACGTTAAATCGGCAGATTTATTTACCTACCTGTTTGACGGGTTAATTATACCACCATTTACCCTACAAGTCAATAGGTAAATATGCATTTTAATAAAAAAAGAATCGGCTGTGCCTGGGGGCACCGGGGACAAAACCGTCCTTTACCGATTCTATAATAAATAAATCACAATATCCCGTTCAAGTCGGTGATATCATATTATTCCGCCGGCGGCCGAAACGATCATATCAACCGCGGAGGCTATGCTTTCGCACCGCAGAGTGCAGCCCGCCGCGCGGAGATGTCCTCCTCCGCCGAAGGACGAGCAGAGAGCGGATACGTCTGCATCCGTATTTGATCTTGCGGATACCCTGAAGCTTCCGTCCATCTCTCCCCTGACGGAAAAAGCGATTTCCGCACCGTCGACGGCTCTTGCGACGTCCACAAGCGCGTCAAGGTCCTCTGTCGGCAGTCCCGAGCCCGAAATCTGCTCGTACGATGCCGCGCATACCGTTATTTTTCCGTCACAATAGCTTTTCAAAAGCTCTGAGGCCAGCTTTTCCGCGGCAATTCTGCCGGGAGTTTTGATTTCAAACAGCTGTCTGTCTATTTCCGCATGATACGGAACCCTCTCTATGAGCTGGGCGGCAATTCTGTGGGTCGAGGATGTGACGTTCGAATATCTGAAGCAGCCGGTATCGGAGCTGACTGCCGCATAGCAGGCGGCGGCCGCAGATGTGGGAATATCGTCGATGACGCCTGTTCTCAGCCAGCTTCTCGCTATTCTCCATACGATTTCGCCTGCGGCGGCGGAATCGGCGTCGAGATATCTGTCGGAGAACTGGGTTGAGCCCGAATGGTGATCGATGCCGAGAAGCACGTTGTACTTTCCGTCAAGGGACCCCAGAAGCTCAGGCGCCGCTACGTCGATGGCAACCGCCCCGGCTCCCGGCCCGAATTCTCCTCCCTCGGGACATCCGTGAACGAACAGCTCCGGTCTGTCCTTGGCGATGAAGGCCAGTCTTGACGGCAGCGGATCCGCGCTTATTATCCTCGTTTCGCAGCCGAGCAGTCCGAGCAGCGATGACAGCGCGAAGGCGGAGCCTATGCAGTCGCCGTCCGGGCGGGCATGCACAAGTATCGCAAGAGGTCCTTCTCCCGCGAGCTTCAGAAGCTTGTGCGACATATAATCGAA
Source organism: Clostridia bacterium (assembly GCA_024404665.1). Classification (GTDB taxonomy): domain Bacteria; phylum Bacillota; class Clostridia; order Oscillospirales; family CAG-272; genus CAG-390. The sequence continues at coordinate 3,570 of JAKSPQ010000123.1, read as the reverse complement.
CGTATAATCGCAATATCCGCTGCGGTTCGGGCGTGGCTTTGAAAGCTGCCTGTTACCTGTCTTCATTATTCTCTTTTTTATCCCCGTCGCGCTTTTCTATGCTGCGAAGCAGGGCCTCGATATGAGCTCCGTTGGCCAGCGATTTGTCCGGCACAAACTGAATCTCGGGAGTCACGCGGAGGTTGACCTCCTCGGCCAGTCTGCGTCTTACAAAGGCCGCGCAGGATTTGAGCCCCCTTGAGATTTCCTTCACCGAGGCAGCATCGGTCCCGACGGCGGACCAGAAGATTTTCGCATATTTAAGGTCATGGGATACATCGGCTCCGGTTATGCTGAGAAAATAACCGGATACGCGGGGATCCTTCACCTCGCCGATGATAACCGATACGGCGCGGCAGACCGCGTCATTTATTTTAGCATCTCTGTAATTTGCCATATATTACTCCGTATAAAATTAATCAACTTTAATTATACTATTTTTTTGCTGCAAAGTCAAGACAATCAGGGACACTTGCGCGAAAAAACTCTTGACTTCAGGCTCTTTTTTTAGTATAATAATGGCGTTTTCCGATGCGAAAAGCAACTATAACAATTAAAAATTCAATATGTGAGTTCGGAACCATCCTCACATTAATCAAAACTAAGGAGAAAGCCCGCGGGCAATCCTTTTCGGGATCCCGCGGGCTGTTTATGTACAAATGAACAAAAGCACCAAAAACACCCTGAAATACATAAGTCAGGCAGCCGTCATCGCAGCGCTTTACGTTGCGCTCTCCTATATGGTTTTCCCACTCGCCAGCGGAGCCATACAGTTCAGAATTTCCGAAGCACTGTGCATTCTGGCAGTCTTTACCCCCGCCGCCATCCCCGGCATGGCCATCGGCTGCTTCCTTTTCAACCTGATTTCCGGCTGCGTTATATATGACGTTATCTTCGGTTCGCTTGCCACCCTCGTCGGAGTTTTATTCACGAGAGTTCTTAAAAAGCTCCCTCTGATTGCCCCGGCCCCATACGTGCTTGCGAACATCGTCACCGTTCCCCTCGTTCTGCAATTCGCCTACGGCCTTGAAGACAGGCTCGCGTGGCTTTTCCTCACAGTGGGAATCGGAGAAATCCTTTCCGCATGGGTCTGCGGAATCATGCTCTGGTTTGCCGTCAGAAAAACGAAAATTTTCCGCTGAATTATCATATTCGCCGCATCGGAACACGGTTCTGTATGAAAACACTGAAAAAACGAACTTTTATCCTGTCGGACAAAAGTTCGTTTTTTTGGCAGGGGCAGAAGGATTCGAACCCACGACCAACGGTTTTGGAGACCGCGACTCTACCAGCTGAGCTATACCCCTATAACGGGTGATATTATATCACAGTCGGCACAAAAATGCAAGTGTTTTTTTATTTTCAGGCATTTTTTTTGAAAAAAGTCCGTTATGTTCCGTTTTTTGCGTGAAAACTTATCTTTCGCCGGTCCCGATTCTGTGCGTGCGCTGATATTCGCTCGGAGTGATCTGATAGTTTTTCTTGAAAATTCTGCAGAAATAATAAACGCTTGAGTATCCGAGGGAGTAGGCCACCTCGCTGATGCTGAGGCCCGTAAATCTCAGCAGATCCAGAGATTTTCTGAGCTTCAGACTGTTCACATAATGCGATACCGTGGTCCCCATCTGCTCTCTGAAGAGACGCATGATATACTGCTTTGAAAGGCCGAATTCGTCCGCAAGTCCCGCGAGACTTATCGGCTTCGTGTAGTTTTCTCCGATGTACGAAGTGATTTTCGTCAGCGTCGACGGAGACTTCGGCGCGTCAAGAAGCGCGGAGCCGGTTGACGATGCCGCCGTCAGCAGGAGATTGAAGAAGGAGTGGGAAAGCCTCAGTCTGTCAAGCGGGGAATGTCCGTACCTGTATTCCTCGCATCTCGAAAACCTGTATCTTATGGACTCGCCCCTGTCGCCGTGAAAGATCGTATCGGCGACGAAGAGAACTGAGGGCATGGCGGACGGATAAACGTCGCAGCTTATCGCATCCTCCTGGTCCTGCTTCATTTTGCGGAGCCACTCAAGCGCCTCTTCACCGTCGACTGGAACGAGGTCCCCGTCCGTATAGAAATGAGCATAGTAAAAATCGCAGTCGTCGCCGGCCGTAACTCTGTACCTGACTCCCTTGGGAATCAGATGATGACAGCCCGCCTTGACGGTATAGCTTTTTCCGTCGGAAAAATCATATCTGAATTCTCCGGAGTGAATATAGAATATTACGTTGTATCTGTGGCAATAATCGGCTGACCAGCCGTTGCGGTATTTCAGATGTCCCACCATGGAGATGTCGGGGAGCCTTCCCACGGGTATTCTGTATATCACGGGTAATCACCTCTCTTTTGTAAAGTATTATATAACAAAACCGTGAAATAGTCAATATCATGTTTCATCCTGTGCAATAAAAGTAACAGTATTTATATTGACATGTTATTAAAAATAATATATAATGTATAGAAAAGTATCGTGCCTCCGCGCTTTCTTCGCTGTGCGGAAACGGGTAAAATGCATGAAAGGTGATATTCATCATGAAATTTGACAGAAAGCCGAAAATAGGCATTCTTCTTATAGGAGCCAAGCGCTTCAAGCCTCTGGGTGAAGGAACCGCAAGAGGAAATTACGAATACAGGAAGGCCGATGAAGCAGCCGTCTACGTAAAAAAATTCTCCGAATTCGCAGACGTCGTCTTCGGCGGTCCGGTATATGAGCGCGAGGAGGCCGAGGCTGCCGCCCGCAGCTTCTATGCCGAAAAGTGCGACTGCGCCGTCGCGATTTTCATGTCCTGGGCCGAGGACTTTGCCTGGATTCATTTTCTCCGCGAGCTTCCCCTGTCGGTGCCGCTCTTCTTTGCATCGATAGTCCGCGACAGCCTTTCGATTACCGATACCAACGACGAAGACCAGTTCGTCGATTTCCTCTCCGCCGGCTCCCTCGTGGGCTTCCAGGAGGCCTCCGGCTCATTCAGACGCTTTGCGAGACCCATGACGGACATCTGCATAGGCGTGCTCGACGACGTTGCCGCAAGACTCCGCATCTTTGCGGAAGCCTGCAAAATGCGCTCCGTACTCCGCGAGTCCAGAATATCGCTGCTTTCATGCTACAACGAGGCGATGTGGGCCACATATCTCGATCCGTACAATATCTTTATGAAGATCGGTCCCGAAATCCATTTTCTCTCCGTTCAGGAGCTTGTAAACGAAATAGCCGCCACAAGCGACGAAACCGTCTCCGCTCTTTCCGCCGGGCTCTGCGCCGCATACGACGTATATCCGAACGTGGACTTTGCGAAGCTCGATGCCTCCGTAAAGGCCACCAAGGCAATGGAAGAGCTTGCTCTCAGGGAGGGAACCGACCTCCTCGTTCTCAACGATATAGACACCGTCCTGTTTGCCAACGTAGGACTCCGCCCGGGCTTTGCCCCCACAAGGGACGATCTTCCCATGGTTGTGGTGCCTGAGGGCGACATCGGCGGAGGCCTTGCCACATATATTCTTCAGGGACTTACGGGCAACCGCGCGAACTCCATCGAGCCCTTCTA
>JAKSPQ010000122.1 GCA_024404665.1 Clostridia bacterium | reverse complement strand
GAGTTTTTCCCGGAAGGGCGGATACAGTATTACTGCGTCCTGCCGGACGAAGCCATAGACTTTGAGGGTCTCCGCGCCCTGATTGAAAAATACCGCATAATCGAATGGTACGGCTATGAAAAGACAGCGGCGGACTACCAAAACCGCGAATGGTTCCAGCTGTCCGTATCCTTTGAAAACATAACCGTAAATGCGATGGGAACCGAGCCTCCTCCGCACTACTGGGAATTCAGACGGGAATTCCTTGAGCTTCAGAAGCGCATGATCGACAGAGCCGTGAGCGAGTTCGGTATGGAGGAGTACAGATGAACACAGCCGGAAAGCAGCTGAGGATACTCTTCATCGGCAACAGCCATACATACAAGAACTGCCTGCCGGAGGTTCTGAAGGACATTGCCGCAAAGGACGGCATCGATGTTATTCCCGCCATGATCGCACACGGCGGCTGGTCTCTTGAAAAGCACTGCGGCGAACCCGAGGCCGCCTGCAACATCCGTCTCGGCAGGTACGATTACGTCGTTCTCCAGGAGCACACACACCCGTTTGCGGAGCGCTGCGAATACCTGGGAGCCGTAAAGAGGCTCGACGAGATGATCCGTGCGGCGCATGCGCGCACCGTCATCTATATGACCTGGGCCGCAAAGAAAGCTCCCGAAAATCAGGCCGAAATCACCGCGCTTCAGACGGAATCCGCTTCAGTCACGGGCGCGCTCCTTGCGAACGTCGGTGAACAGCTGTGGCAGCAGTCCCCCGAATTCATAAACGGTTTCTTTGCCCCGGACGGCGAACACCCCTCCGCGCAGGGAACAGCCTTCGCCGCCGGTATTATCTGGGATGTCATAAGAGAAGATATGGGAAAGCTTTGATATAAAATTTGAACAGCAGAAAAGCCACTGAGCCAGGCAATCCTTTCTCAGTGGTTTTCCTTTTCGGTTTTTAATACAGTTACATTTTCTTTCCCGCACACACAGGGCAATTGCACTTATCCTTGCCTGTTCTTGACTTAATCACAGCTTGCCATTCATGCCCGTTTTTACAAAGCCACCAAACCTTTTTATGAGCTCCGCTGCCGACTGAATCCGGCAACATGTTTCCGTTTCTCCAAGGATGCCATTCACTTGCTATTTCAGGAAATCTGCTCAATAAATCATTCTCTCCGGCAACTATCAAACGATTGGCACACACAGGACAGCCGTTCCCTTTAACTCTTGAATAAACTGACGCCTCCCATTTATGTCCTTTTTTACAAATCCAATGAATCTTTTTTGATGAACCGAAACTAATCATAGACGGAGATAATTCTCCGTTGGCCTCCCAATCCCATTCATTGCACAGATTTGGTGCCCTATTCTCAATACTGTTTTCTTTTTCGGAAACAATATAGTTACTATAAATCTCTTGTCTGTCTCTTTCAATGTCAACATCAGGTCGTTTTAGGTTACACATTTCAAAAAGCAGTGATATAACATTATTCAAAGGTGAATAATCTGTTTTCTTTGATATATACTTTATCAAATCATCGGTAGAGCTATTGACTTCGCCATCACAGACAATTATTATCCTCAAGCCTTTTTGGTTCAGATACTTTTTCTTTTTTTCATCCGAATCGGCCTTATCATTATGCCAGTAAGAACCGTTATACTCAATTCCGATATTTAACTCCGGAAGATAAATATCAACTTCTTTCCCGAATACTCTTTCTCTGCTTTTGGCAATTGTCACTTTGGAAAAATAGTACAAAATCGCCTGTTCCGGAAAAGAAGAATGGTTTTCAACAGCACACATAGGACATCCGTTTCCGACTCTTCTACTGCTAATGGTTGCTTCCCATGAATGGCCTTTTCTGCAATGCCACCAAACTTTTTCATCACTGCCGGCAGAGATGTCAGAAGGTAAGAGTTTTTTATTATTATCATAATCCCACTCTTTCTCCAACCACGGATAATTGTCAGCCAAAGAGCCTTTAGTTGCTACAATTGTTTGCCTATGCGAGGCTTTTGCATTCTCACGCCCACATTTTGGGCAACCTCGGCCATTATATCTAGAACCAATCACAGCCTGCCACTCATTACCACACTTAGTACACTTCCACCATGCTTTTTTATTTGAGTTTGGCAATAGCTTGGTAGGATCTTTGTTAACATTTTTATCGTACATCCATTCTGCCACCAGGCTTGGATTTACTGTCGCCAAATCATTCTTCCCGGAATCTGCTACTATGCCGGCACAAATAGGGCAACCATGCCCCTGAGTTCTTGAGCTTATTGCGGCAATCCATTTGTGTCCGAATGAATCCTTCCAATTCACAGCCATATCGGATCCCTTAGTGAATTGTTCGGGAAGCATATCATTGTTGTTTTCATAATCCCACTCCCGGGCAAGTTCTGGGAATTGACTTTTTATATCATTAATTCCTATGACCACAATTTTGCCGCTGCATACCGGGCAGCCCATCCCATTGACTTTATCATTTATTTTTTGCCTGGTACTCTGTCCGCAAATCTCACATTTCCAAAACACCTTCTTATTGCTGTGTTCAGAATAATGTGCAGGAGAATAAGTGTTTTTCTCATAATCCCACATTTTAATCAGTTCGGGTTGATTAGCTTCTAATGAACCATTTGCGGCTATCAACGTTCTTGAACGGCTCTCCGACCTTTTCATTTTTGCGCACGCAGGACATCCTCCTTGGTTAGTTCTTTTGTTAATTGACTGATCATAATGGTTCCCGCAAACAGCGCAAATCCATTTGGCCTTCTTACCGGAACCCGGAAGGATTTCAGTCGGATCAATTGTGTTTTCTGAATAATCCCATTCTAAAAGCAAGTCAGGAAAAAGAGTGGCCAAATCATTTTCACCTTTTACTGCTTTTAGACCTTGACAATAAGGACAATTCGAACCGCTGAGATATCTATGATCGATTCTTGCTTTCCAAGAATGATTTTTAGAACAAAGCCAGAAAACACGTTTTGTGCTGCCTTGAGTTATCTTATATGGGTCAATATTCAGTATGCTGTTCTTTTCCCAGTCCCATTCACTGAATACACGTTCATTTTCCGTAATTCTTACTCCAGAACCCATTCATATCCCCCTTGCAGCATTTTTGTCAGTGCTTCTATTATATCATCTATTTATTTATATTTCAAGCATCAATTATTGCCACGCGTGCCAACTCAGAACTAAAATATTTTGATTCTTTACGGCACGCGCGGTTCTGAGAGGAGAGGCGGGACATAAACTGAAAAAGTTGTCCTTACCGGAAGCGGTCCCGCCGTGAAGTTTATGCCGGGGCATAAACTTCCGAGCCATATTCAATCGACGAAATGCCCGTTCGAAGAGCCGCTGCCTGAGAAAAGGCGGCTGCCCAGTCTCACAGGGGTTGTAACACTACAAATAAATTATTCTAATAGCAAGTCCTTTCTTGAAAAAAACTCAAAATTATAGTATAATAGATTATCCGTTGTAATTAAACCATAATGCAAGATTTTCACCAGGAGGCACCATGATTTCAGAAGAAACAGTAAAGCGTATCAGAAAATTCAATAAGGACCGTGACTGGGATAAATTTCATTCACCGGCGAATCTGGCAAAATCGATTTCGATAGAAGCCGGAGAACTTCTCGAGTGCTTTCAATGGGGAGATGATGAATACGACATCATCGCGGTCAAGGAAGAACTTGCTGATGTTTTAAAATACTGCATCGACATGATTGACAAACTCGATCTTGATGCAGATGATATTTTAAACTCAAAAATGACTAAAAACGAAACAAAATACCCGGTTGAAAAAGCCCGCGGAAACTGCATAAAATACGATAAACTCTAAATGAACTACAATAAATCTCTTACCGCTACGGTTTATATCGTGAACGGCGGACGGGTGCTTTTACACCTTCACAAAAAATATATGACCTGGTTTCCTGTCGGAGGCCATCTCGGGGAAGACGAGCTTCCGCATGAGGCGGCATCGCGCGAGGTCAAAGAGGAAACCGGCTGGACAGTCGATTTTCTGCCCACGGAAAACGTCGGCGACGTCCCTCTCGGCCGCGTCGACAGGATTCCTCTGCCCTTTATGCTCTGTCACGAGGGAATAGGCCACGATGAGGAATTCATGGATTTCATCTATATCGCCGTGACCGACAGTGTTGTTCCCTGCCCCGGTCCGGGAGAAAGCCGCGAGTTCAGATGGTTTTCAAGGGAGGACCTCGAGGAGATGTCAGACGTGCTGAAGCCGCATATAAAAAACACCGCCCTCGCGGTGCTTGACCGTATGGAATGCGGCTTCGAAGCAGCCGGGAGAAAGAAAAAGAATGCGCCGCGTCCGACCTCCGTCCCGAGCGGCAAATACTTTGCCGTCATCGATACCGAAACCAACTGGAACGATGCCGTCATGTCGGTCGGCGTTGCCATCGGCGAAGCGTCAACCTTTACCCTTGTCGAAAAAGCATATTACATCATTATGCCCGAGGCATCCGTCGGCGGTATGTACGAGGACCGCATGGTCATCGATGACTTCACAAACAGGCCCGCTTCGTCCAGAAAAGATGCGATAAACGGCATACGGTCCCTGCTCGGAGCATACGGGATAACATCGGTGTTCGCATATAACGCGCTGTTCGATTTCTCTCATCTTCCGGAGCTTTCCGATTACAAGTGGTTTGATATTCTCTTCCTTGCCGCGAGAAGGCAATACAACAAAATGATTCCCGACTGCTGCGAATGCTATTCCACCGGCCGCATGAAACGGGGCTACGGCGCCGAGGATATCCTCCGCATGCTTTCCGGGAACCTCATGTATCACGAAAAGCACAACGGTCTTTTCGATGCCGTTGACGAGCTGAAGATAATGGAGCTCTTAGGGCAGCCTTACGAGGCCTATTCCGCAGGCTTCATTTCAAAAAAGCAACGCATATGACGTTATTGCGGCGTCACCGAAAAAAACGCGACAAAAGCGGCACGGAGCAAAAATCCGTGCCGCTTTCCATATTCAGGGCTGTTGTTTCAAAGATTTTCCTGCTTTGAAAAGGTGCAGGAAAAAGCCGAAACATTTATTGTCCGATGCCGGGAAGCATCAATCTTCGAGCTTCTTAAGAAGATATCTTCCGGTCTGCTCCATGAACTTGCAGGCCATGGGGACATAATCGTTCTTCCAGTTGCGGAGGAAGCCGTCGGCCTCATAGGTGAAGACGCCGTCGTAATCAATCTCCTTGAGAGCAGCCATGATGGCATCCCAGTTGAGCTTGCCCTGGCCGGGGAGAAGGTGATCGTCGTTCGTATAGCTGTTGTCGTGAACGTGGAGAGCCTTCAGTCTGTCGTGTCCGAGAGCACGGATGGTGTCCTCGGGCTCCTCGCCGATAAGGGCCACATGTCCGAGATCGAGGCAGCCGACGACATATTCGCTGTCGATGGTGTCAAGAAGAGCAACATGCTCCGCAGCGCGGGATGCGACGTCGTCCGAAATGCACTTTCTCTTTACTTCTCTCTGCCACATGTTTTCAAGGGCAACCTTGACACCGAAATCGCGGCAGAGCGGAATGAGCTCTTTATAATATGAGACATTCATGTCAAACGCTTCTTTTTCGTAGCCCTTGTAGGGGAACCAGTGAAGCGGATGAACCACAACATTCTTCACTCCCATCATAGCCGAAATCTCAAGGGACTGCTCAACGCGCTTCTTTCCGATTTCAAAAATCTCGGGCTTGTCCCATCTGAATGAGAACGGAGCGTGAGACTGGTCGAATACTATGCCGTTCTCATCGGCATATTTTTTGCGGGCCTCTACGGTCTCGCGCCAGTTTTCCTGAACATATACGGATTTATCGTCAACCATCTCAAAGAGAGAAAGGTCAAGACAATCGTAGCCGGCATCGTGGAGAATCTTAACTCCCTGTTCGAAGCCGAATCTTCCGACAACTCCGCTGGTCTGTGTGGAAAGTAACATAATCAACCTCCGGTAAATATATTATTACATTTTTTAATTATTTATCAGTCCTCAAGGGCGTCATTGATTTTCTTAAGAGCGTTTCCGATTATCTTGGATTGGGTCTTAATCACAGTTGACCACGCGGGACTTCCGTTTTTGATCTGATTCTGATAGCTTGTTCCGGGGCTCGTACCGAGCGAATCGAAAATTCTTCCGAAAAGTCTTCCGGGATCGTATACTATTCCGGCTCTTAAAATGTCATAGGATACGACATCGTTTCCGCCGTCCGAATATCTTGTCTTCATGGATATCTCAAAGATGGCGGGAGATACTTTTCTGTAGCTCTCTGAAGCCTGGCACTCGAGAATTGCAGCGGACATGTTCTTATCGGGAGCATTATCCGGAATGAGATACAGGGTGAACGGGTTTCCGATAACGGTCAGATAGTCCTCCTGGTTTTCGTCATATTTCGGGATGGGAAGAATTCCCATGGTAAATTCGCGGTCCGAAATATCAAAAACGGCAACATCGGCGCGGTCGGTGTTAAACAGAGCCCTTCCCGCCTTGAAAATCTTCTGGTATCCGTTGTCGGAATAGATGGGAGCATCGTCAGAATGGATGTATTTATACACAAGCTCCGTTACATTGCCCATCTTCTCGCCGAGGAAATCATCGCTGAGCTTCATTTCGCCTTCGGCGTCCGTATCGACAGTAACGATTCCCATACCGTAAAGGAGTGAATCCATATGAAGCACATATACCGGCTGTGCATAACGGTCACCGAGAGAAAGCTTCTGGTCGCCGTCAAGATCCGCATACACGCCCTTTGACATCGAGGTCATTTTGTCAAAGGTCCATTCGCCGCTTTCAACAAACGAGAACGGATCCTCAAGTCCCATATCCGAGCACAGGTCCTTGTTGTAGAACATGGTGTACATCATGTACAGAAGGTTTGTTGAAATATCTCCGGAAACGAAAAACAGCTTGTTTTTGATTTTTGCGGTTTCAAGGAGCTTTTCAGACCACCAGGGAGCCGAAAAGTCAATGTAATCGAGAGCAGATATATCGGAAACGAGTCCGTTGTACGCAAGTGCGCCGCCGGAAAGGCTGTAGGTTCCGATCACGTCGTAAACATCTCCTCCGTTTATCGAGTTGCGGACAACCGTAACAAAATTCTCGTAATTGCTCCAGTTGCCTGCGGTTCCGACAAAATCGTAGGAAATACCGAGGCGCTTCTCAACAGTTGCATTTCTATCAAAGATTGCATCGTTAACTATGCTTCCGTTAACGTCGTCAACAAAGAATTCGGGGTTCTCAACGTCCTTCCAATAGAGCATCGTAACCTTTTTGCCGCCAAAGTTCAGCGTATCGGGAAGCTTGTCGAGCAAATAACCGTCTTTGTCGTAAATGGATTTCGTGGTCTCATCCGCGGAGGACAC
>JAKSPQ010000121.1 GCA_024404665.1 Clostridia bacterium | reverse complement strand
TGTATATGTCTTGCTGCCGTCTGAATCGATGTATTTTTCGCTCCAGTGCGCTATGATATCCTTAAGGAGCGAGGAATAGTGCTCCTCGCGGTCCTTTTTGCCGAGCAGGCGGGAGAATTTTATCATGAGTGACGCGTCGTATGCGTAGTAGCAGACGGCAATGTATCTCTTGTCCGTGACGTCGTAGTTGAGCCAGTCACCGTAGGCGATGTTCGGACCCTCGAGGCCGAAGCGGGAGAGATACTCCATGTAATACTCCATCGACGCGAAATGTCTGCGGACGATTTCGGTGTCGCCGTACATCTGCCAGAGTCTGTAAGGCACGATGATGCCGGCATCGCCCCAGGCCGCATTTCCTCCGTGGCCGTCAAATACTCTCGGGATGACGTCGCAGTATGCTCCTTCAAAGCCCTGCTGGGAGTGGGCGGCATCGGTGAGCCACTTGTTCATGAAGGCGTCGATATCGGCGATATATGAGGCTGCGCCGCAGAAAATCTGGGTGTCTCCGGTCCAGCCGAGGCGCTCGTCGCGCTGAGGGCAGTCGGTGGGAGCGGAGAGGTAGTTGCCTCTCATGCCCCAGACGATGTTCGAGAACAGCCTCATGACCTCGGGATTGTCGCAGGTGAAATCGCCGGTTTCGGTATTTGCGGAGCGTATGATATCTCCCTTTACGGAATGTACGGTGATGTCTCCGTCGGCGCGGATTTCTATGTATCTGAAGCCGTAGAAGCTGTGTGTGGGATAGTAGAACTCAACGGCCTCGGAGCCCGACGCGACATATACCATTCTTGCGTGGGCGGAGCGGTAGTTCTTTATGTACATGCCGTTCTTGGGGCCGTCGTTTCCTCTCGCGGGATCTCCGCTGTCATTCAGGAATTCGGCGACGTAAACGGTTATCTTCGTGCCGCGGGGAGCGTTTAAGAAGAGCATGGGACGGCCGACGATGTTCTGGCCGAAGTCGAGAATCATCGCTTCCCCGGCCCTGAGTACGCCTGCCTCGCAGCCTCTGCCCGTCTTCTTTGAAAGGACCTTTATTTCACCGTATTCGGTGCCGTTGCATACCGTGCCCCTATGAACGACCGCGGAAAGCGGGCTCTTCATAAGCTCGGGGCAGCTCCTGATTGCGGGACCCTCGACGGGGACGATTTCGCCGTGAAAGTCGTCCGACAGAACGGCCTTATCCCATTTGTGGGCCTCGGGGGAGGTTGACGGCTCCGGAATCGTGGCGTCGTAATATTCGCCGTCCCAGATGTCCGCGGTGAGAACGGGGCCCGAAACTGCCGCGTCCCAGGTTTCGTCGGTTGCGATGATGTCGCGGGTGCCGTCCTTATAGGAGATTTCGATTTCTCCGCAGAAGGCGGGAGCCCTGAAGCCGTAGAAGCCGAAGGAGATTCTTCCGGACCACCAGCCGGGTGAAACCTCGGCGACGAAGAGAGTGCGTTTTCCTGCGGAGCAGAGCTTTGTGATGTCGTATTCGAACTCGAATACCCTGAAGCGGTAGTCTGTCCAGCCGGGCTTCAGCTCATCGGCTCCGTCCGGATTTCCGGGACGGCCGCAGACCCTGATGCCTCCTACGAACATGTCAAAGATGCCGAGAGCCGTGGCGCGTACCGTGACGGACTCAAGCTCCTTCATCGCATTGGGAACAATGGAGTGCTTTACGTTCAGTATTCCTTCTCCGGGCAGAAGATCCCTGTCGTAGGAATTGAACTTGCGGTCCATATTGTGCCACGGATGCTCATACCGTTTACCCGCAAGTCCGCGGGCTGTTATGAATTTTCCCTGTTTCATGATGTTGTCCTTTCACCGGACGTTCAGTGTCCGGAGCATTGGATTTTGCCGGAGCCCCTGCGTTCAGGCGCGGGGCAGCTTTCTGCAGGAGAAGGAGCTGACTCCCGTCAGCGTTTCTCCGTCTATCTGAAGAGCCTGCGGAGACGAATACTCTACGGAAATCTCGTTTCCGGTGAGCACTCTGCAGTATTTTCTGAATCTGACGTGCAGCCCCGTAAATATAACGGGGAAGATGCACAGAGTGGGGAATCTTGCCGTTCCGGAGAATACGAGAACGGAAAGTCTGCCGTCATCGGCGATGCGGTCCTGGGCCGGCGTCGCGCACATGCCTCCGCCGAAATATCTGCCGTTCATTACGGGCGCGAGCCAGGACTTCCTGAACTCGTGAACGACGCCGTCGACGGTAACTCTGACGTCGAGAGGGGAATAGTCCCCGAACAGTCCCCTGAGGGCGCAGGCGGTGTAATCCACCTTTTTTCCGGTTTTCTCTCTCAGACGGTTGCCGAGGTCGCAGACATAGCCGTCTATACCGGCTCCGATGCCGTTGAGGAATCTGAAGAGCTTTCCGCCTATCACTGCCGTGGGCAGGCCGCGGAAATACTCGGCGAGCGGAATCGGAAAATGCTTTTCGCGCTTTTTGACATCCTTGTAGAAGTCGTTTCCGCTGCCTCCGGGACAGCAGTACAGCCTGTCCGCGTAGGCCGCGGGATCAAGACCTTCGGAGTTTATAAAACGGTTGAGGGTTCCGTCGCCGCCGCACAGAACTATGCCGCGGTCCTCCGGAACGGAGTCCATAAAGCCTTCAAAGTCGGATATACCGGTGATGTCAACAAACTCTGTGTTTTCCGCACCCAGGATTTTTTTCAGCTTGTGAGCCGTCTTTCTTCCTTTTCTGCTGCTGGAAAACGGGTTGTACAGGACGGTGTACTTCATCTTCTGCGTTACCTCTTTTTCGGCAGGGAAGAGCGCAGTTGCCGCAGTTCCCCTTTTAACTAATTTATTATTATAATATTATTTTACCGTTAAGTCAAGAAGAAAGTGCCCGTAGCGCGGAAAAAACGTGTTTTTCCGCAGATTCCCCTGGGCTGTATGCATTCTGACGGTACAAACTCAGGCCTTTCGGGCAAAAAAAATTGACAACCGCGGATTTTTGTTATATAATATATTATGTATAACTATTTTTATTTTATTTCGGCAGGCGCCGCCCGATTCGGGGCGGCTTCCCCGGATTCCGGGGAAGCCGCGGGACGCTTTCCGGGAGAACTGGAGTTAACCGGCATGAAGAAAAAAACATACGGAGCCGTCTCGGTAATATTTGCGCTGCTCGTCATGCTGCAGGCTGTATGCATCGTCGGATGCGCAGCCGAACCCGTCGCGGATCCGCAGTATACGGCGGAGCTTGTCGCGGCCGGCTTCCCTGCGGACTACGCCGAAAAGCTTTCGCTCCTTCACGCAAAGCACCCCGCATGGACGTTTGAGCCGCTAGACGTAACGGGTCTTTCGGGAGGAAAGTATACATGGGACTACGTCATTTACCAGGAGTATAACGCCGAGGCCGCGAGAAATCTCGTTTCGTCCTCGGAGAGCTATTCCGGACTCCGCGACTATACGGATTTCAAGCTATACGATTCCGGCTGGTACAAGGCCTCAAAGGCCGCCGTAGAGTATATGATGGACCCCAGAAACTTCTTTGACGAAAAGCAGATCTTCCAGTTTTATTCGCTTTCGTGGTCCGATACGGTGACTCCCGATGCCGTCAGCGCCGCTATCAGGGGCACGTTTATGGAAAATGCGAAGCTTGACGGCGAGTATTCGGACATGACATACGCGGAGTATTTCATGGAGGTCGGCCGCGAGCTCGGCGCCTCTCCCGTATATCTTGCCGCGAGAATCAGAAACGAGCAGGGCGTCGCCGGAACGAGTCCGCTGATTTCCGGACAGTGCGGAGACGTGCTCTGGGGCTATTACGACGGCAAGGTCAAAACCGATTCTTCGGGACATCAGATAGGGGCTCCTGACTCCGGATACACGGAGGAGGGGCTTAAGGCATACAACGGACTTTACAATTACTTCAATATCGGAGCCGCGGGCACGGGCTATTTCCAGATTTTCGTCGGAGGCATGAAGGAGGCCCTGAACGGTACTCCCGCAATGGCTGAAAAATGGGGCTCGCCGTCCTGGAACACCAGGTGGAAGGCTATTTACGGCGGAGCAAAGACGGCTACAGAAAGATACATAAACGACTACCAGAACACGTCCTATCTTCAGAAATTCAACGTTGACCCGAGATCCTCCAGGAATTTCTGGGGACAGTACATGCAGAGCATTCACGGCTCATACAGCCAGGCATCCACCTTTTATTCCTCCTTTGTTTCCGGAAAGATGCTGGATCTTGCCTGGAATTTCGTGATTCCGGTGTACGAAGGCATGCCGGAGGCCTGCACCTATCCCACGGGAGGGGAGCTCCCTGATACCTCGGTGATCAAAAAGCTCGGAGGCAGAGCGGATTATGTTGATCTCGCATCGCTGAAGGGCGACGGAGTCAAAAAGAGCTATGCCGCAGAGAAAATCGCGTGGCCCGTCTTCGTCGGAAGCACCGGCATGTACCTCGATCTCGGCAAAATTGACCTTTCCGTATACAGCGACGTCATCATCGATTATTCCGTTGGCGCAAAATTCGATTTCTTTGCCTGCGGACAGAAATCCGTCATCGGCCTTGTCTGGGACAGCGGCCATATATACGGAGGAGAGGGCTCGGAGCCCGATATGAGCTGCGATCTCGGCTCCTACAGGATGGCCGACGGCGCGGAGGGAGGCTTCCTTCGCAGACGCACTGCCCGCATTGATCTCACCGCCGTCGCGCATAACGGAAGCGTATATCTCACCGCATATACCCAGAAGGACCAGAAATACATCGTACATAACATAGTATTCGTGGCTAAGGAGGGCTATGTTCCTCCGACACCCGAGGAATATACCCATGAAGCAGTTACGACCGGGGCGACGGATTCCGCGGAGGTCACGTCGGCGGCCGCTGAAGAAACAGAGGCCAAGCCCGGAAACGGGAGTCCCTCGGTCGTCATTGCAGTCTCGGCGGCAGCGGCAGTCAGCGTTTTATGCGCAGCCGTCTCTTTGTTCACGGTGCTTGGAAAACGCCGGAATGGGGAGCAAAAGCCAGAAGAAAAAGAAAGGAAATCCTGAAAGTGAGCGCAGACAGATATATCATCAGAATCTGGAGCCGCGGAAGCATCGCGGAGGATTTCAGACTTCCGAAGGTATCGGGATACGAAATCTCGTCTCCGGGAGAAATCGCCGTAGCACCCGAAAACGTGCCGGCTGAGATTGCGCTGAACTGCGCGGGAATTTCATATATGACGGAATTAAGCGCGGAACCGTGTCCGCCCGCTCCCATACTCAAGAGGCTTTTTGAGTTTGCCGAAAAAAGCTCGGACGGCGGAGCCGCGGAGTTCTTTCCGCCCGATTCCGGCGAAAAGAAGACCGTATTTGCCGGAAAGACCGTCGCTTTCGGAAAAATGACAAGGTATTCCCCAGAGCTGTTTCTTACCCTGAGATTCCCTCCGGTAAGCCCCGCGGATTTCGACGGAACGGGCTTTACTGAGCTTCTGAATGAATGTCTTCCCTTTGCGGTGCCGGAGAAATACGGAATGAGCGCCCCGCCCGAATTCGACTATGCGTCAAACGGCGGAAAACAGGGCTTTGCGGACTTCCTTAAGGGCGGAGGCTTTCCCGTAATATACTGCAGAGAGCCCGTTACCCATATGTTCATATCGCTTCCGGATGCCGGTGACGGCATTAAAACCGGCTGTCTGACACTCAGAATGAATGCGGAGGTCTGGGAGCATGATAACTGGAGATATGCTCTGAAGCGCCTTCTAAGACGGCTTGCATGCGTTCTTGACGCATTTTTCGGCCAGATTTTCATCGGTGAAAGACCAATGGCGGAGGTAGTCTGGAAGGGAATTCCTCTCGAGCTCGGAGAAGCCTGCGTAATCGGAGGCGCATATCCGGAGCTCATTCCCGGCTGCCGCCCGGGCGATAATTCGGGACCCGGCGGACAGAATGCCGGAAGACCCTGCTCGCCTGACGGCGACGGCTTTGCGTCAGGCTCCGGCGCCGCGTCCGTGTTTTATTACGAAGAACCTTACGGTCCGCTGATTCCCGCGGAGCTTCTCTCCGTGAGAAGGAAAACGCTGTTCGGAAAAAACAGGGGACAGGGACGCGGATATCCGCTCCCCGACGATTTCGCTTCCGCCGGTACCGTTCCCTCCGAATGCTTTGCCTCCGGAAAGAAAAACGATGATAACGACAGCTGATCCGGAACGCCGCGCTCAGGGGCTCCCGGGACCGCTGATTGCGATAGCGGGGCCCACTGCCTCAGGAAAGAGCGCACTGGCCATAAGGCTCGCCCTGAAATACGGGGGAGAGATAGTCGGCTGCGATTCCATGCAGATTTACAGGGAGATGGATATAGGAACGGCCAAGCCCACCGCGGAGGAGATGGCCGCCGTACCGCATCATCTCGTCGGCTTTGCGGATCCGTCCGTGCCATATTCGTGCGCTGATTATGTCGCCGATGCCGACAGAGCAGTGACTGACATACTCGGAAGAGGCAGGCTTCCAGTCGTATGCGGCGGGACGGGGCTGTATCTCGAGACGCTGCTGTACTCAAGGCCCTTCTCGGAGTCCGGCGGAAGAACCGACATAAGAGATCGTCTGACGGCGGAGGCTGAAGCCGAGGGCGGAAAGCATGCCCTCTGGGAGAGGCTTAAGCAAATAGATCCCGCGTCCGCGGAGGCGGTTCACGAAAACAACGTTCGCAGGGTAATAAGAGCGCTTGAGCTGTATTACACTACGGGAAAAACCAAAACAGAGCTTGAAAAAAACTCCGGAGAGCCGAGATACGATGCGCTCTGCATCGCGCTTCACACTCCGGACAGAAGCATACAGAATGCCAGAATAGAAAAAAGAGCTGCCGCGATGCTGCGCTCTGGCCTCATCGAAGAGACCCGGAGACTGCGCGACGCCGGCATCTTTGAGAAAAACACAACCGCCGCCCAGGCGATAGGCTATAAGGAAATACTCGGGTATCTTGACGGAACGGAAACTCCCGCAAGAGCGGAGGAAAGACTGTGCATCGCAACAAGGCAGTACGCGAAGAGACAGGATACGTGGTTCGGCGGAAGAAGGTACATGAATATTATCGATATAACCGCGGAAAACCCCGACCCCTTTGAAGCCGCGTGCGGACGGATAGACATGTTCCTCGAAAGCCGCAAGGCGGGATGCTGAGGACGTCGATAAAAGGGGAGTCTGCGAAAGCCCCCCCTCGGAAGGTAAAAAAAATTGTTTGAAAAAATCATTGACAACATAAAGGGCTTCTTTTCCGGCATCCCGGAAAAGCTGTCTTTAATGAGCGAAAGACGCGAAAGACGGCGCGCCGACAAAAAGAGAATAAAAGAAAAAAAGCAGTCTGAGTTGCCGGCGGAGCGTGTTAAGGAACGCGTCACCGTCGTTAAGAAGGGAATAGGCGACAGGGAAGAAAAGAAAAGCGCCGGAAACGTCTTC
>JAKSPQ010000120.1 GCA_024404665.1 Clostridia bacterium | reverse complement strand
TGGTCTTACGCAGCTTTTCCAAAGGACCGGAAAGTTTTTTAAGAATAAAATACAAACATACGGCGAGAAGAAGTGATACGCCGATTGACGTAAATACATAAATCAGCATCAAGGAGCGAAATTCGGAATGCATAACTGTCTGTTTTGCATTATCAACCGCATTACGTCTTCAATAGATAATATCACGACAGCAATTGTTTTTCAGAATTTAGTAATTTCAAACCTTTCACCGCAGACAGCGGGAAATTCCTTCTTGCCCCACGGCTTGTGCCAGCAAAGTGTTCCGCGTAGACGGCTTTCCGGATCGAATACTCCGTATTTGAGTCGGGATACGGCAGGAAGAAGGCCTGCTCCGCATTCGAAATTGACGCTCCCGACAGAAACGTAGCAGGGGCCCTTCGGCATGCCGAACAAGTCGGCTGCAGTCGTAGACAGAATCACCGTATTGTGCTGCGCAACCACGTGATTAATTACCGATAAATGCGAGCAATCGTGGAAGGTAATACCCTCCTCACAGTTGTGAACGTAAAGATAATCTGCAACCACGTGTTCGCCCAAAACGAAGCCGTAGCGGAACCCCTGAGCGGCCGAGTTGCGTATAACGTTGTTGTCGTTCTGATCACCGGATGCGATGAGTCCGGCCGTATGGCAGGGATTAGGCTGAAGCTCCTTGCCGAGAAGCGTATCTCCAACCTGTTCTCCCAGGCAGAACTGACAGTCAGATACATTTATTCGTGATACGTTCTGAAGGTTAACAGCGGTTTGCGTCGGATACATTTTATCCGTGTTAAGCTTTACCCGAAACTCAAGATTGGCTATTGAAAACTGCGAGGCGCTGAAATGCCCCTTGCATGAGTTGCCTTCCGGAGCGGCGATTATTGCCCAGGGACGCGCGGTTGGATCGTGCTCCTCTGGCGCCTCCCAATCGGAAAAAATCCGTGTATTGTTGCAGCTCATATCCCCGAATCTTGTCGGTTCGAAGTTGTCCTTTACAGCTTCCATCGGACGCACCTGATAGGAATACAGCAGCTTGCAGGGCATTTCGCCCTCCAGCTGGATATTGGCATCTCCTGCCGGAATTATCAGCTGGGCGCGTACGGGCTTTCCGTCGATTTCGGAAGCAGCCGGCGATGCGACGCGGTAGCCGCCCTTCGTATACGGAAAAAGTATTTTCCCGCCTCCGCGAGACGCAGTATAATCAATGGCAGCCTGTATTGCGGCAGTATCGTCCGTGACGCCGTCGCCCTTCGCTCCGAAATCAAAAACATTTATTCCGAATGAATACATAGATAATTCTCCTTAGAAAAATAACGGGTTTCTCAGAGCAACATTATTCGCAAGCTGCTCTGTTTGACATAAGCTTTTGTTTCGTGATACGGTCGGGAGTTATTTGCTGACGACTCGCCCGCAAAACACAATGCGGAGTTCTTGCCTCGATATCAGTTCGGCTCATCCGGGCAAGAGCCTGTTTCCAGAATATCAGCTATTCTCCGGCAGGCATTTCCGTCGCCGTAAGGGTTGCAGGCCTGCGCCATACGGTTATACGCCTCGCGGTCTGTAAGAAGCTCGGAAAAGCTGCGGTAAATTGTGTCTTCATCGGTGCCGACAAGACGCAGGGTTCCGGCGGCGATTCCCTCCGGACGCTCCGTAGTATCGCGCATTACAAGGACAGGACGTCCGTATGAAGGGCATTCCTCCTGGATTCCGCCGGAATCGGTGAGGCACAGATAGCATCGGGCCTCAAAATTATGGCAGTCAAAGACATCCAGAGGCTCAATAATTTTAATACTGTCGCAGCCGCCGAGTTCTTCATCGGCGGCTTTTCTGACCAACGGATTCATATGAATCGGGTAGACCGCACGGCAGTCCGGATGCTCCGAAAGGACCCTCCGTATGGCTCTGAACATGCGATGCATGGGCTCGCCGAGATTTTCTCTTCTGTGAGCAGTTATGAATATCAGCTTCCTGTCTCCGACCCAGTCGAGAATCGGATGGCTGTAGTTTTCCTTAACGGTATGACGCATAGCGTCGATGACTGTGTTTCCGGTCACATAAACGCCCGACGGATCCTTGCCCTCTCCGATAAGGTTCGATGCCGCAAGCGCCGTCGGAGCAAAATTGTATTTTGCAACGATGCCGACCGCCTGCCTGTTAAATTCCTCAGGATAAGGCGAATAAATATTGTGCGTCCTGAGACCTGCCTCGACGTGGCCTACCGGAATCTGCAGATAAAAACATGCGAGCGATGCCGCAAACGTGGTCGTAGTATCCCCGTGGACCAGCACGACGTCCGGCTTTTCCGTTTCCAGAATGGGCTTTAAGCCGTTCAGAACACCTGTTGTGATGTCAAAAAGTGTCTGTCCGGACTTCATAAGCGAGAGGTCGTAATCGGGAACGATGCCGAATGCATCCAGCACCTGATAGAGCATCTCTCTGTGCTGTCCGGTCACGCATACAACCGTCTGTATCCCCTCTCTTTTTTTCAGCTCCGTGACGAGAGGACACATCTTTATGGCTTCGGGTCTTGTTCCGAAGCATAGCATTATTTTTTTCATATCCGTAAAAAAGTTTATTTAAAGTCCGAAAACAACCGCGGCAATGCGCTTGGCCGATTCGGGCAGGCTCGAAAGATTTGAGCATTCTCTCGAAGAATGAATTCCCGTACCGTCGGTACCAAGGCTGTCTACGCAGGGTATTCCCGCAAGTGTGACATCGGCAGCATCCGAGCCGCCCTTACTCTTGTTGATCTCAAGCTCCGGCAGTCCGGATTCGCGGAAGATTTCATTCATTCTGCAAAGCAGCGAAAGATTTCTGTCGCAAAGCTCCATCGCATAGCGTCTCGAAACCAGTTCAACGTCGCAGGAGGTTCCCTCGATATATGAATGAGCGGCAACCTCTCTTACGATTTTGTCCGCTTTTTCCATTTCCTCTGTGTTGTTGAATCTGATATCAAGCGTGAATTCGCATTCGGCCGGCACGCTGTTTATAGCGGTTCCTCCGGTTATGATACCGCAGTTTCCGGTAATGCCGAAGGGCTCCTTAAGCTTTTCGAGTTCGATTATTTTATAAGCGGCCTCAGTAATGGCATTTACGCCTTTGATGCAGTTGGCGGCATGAACCGCTTTTCCGTGTACATACAGTCTGTATTTGCTTATTCCCTTTCTGATAAGGGTTGCTTTTCCCCTGCTGTAGCCCTCGAGATTCAGGAACGCCACGGCATTCCGGGCCTTCCCGCACATAAATCGCACGGTTCCCTTTTCGCTTCCGGCGGAGGAGGTCTCTTCATCGGTCTGAAGAAGCATCATTACAGGTCTCCCCTTAAAGCCCTCTTTTTCGAGAGCCGCCATTGCTAGCATTCCCGCAACTATTCCGCCCTTGCAGTCGTTTACACCGGGGCCGTAAATCTTACCGTCCCCGATTCTTACGGGGGGATTGCCGAAAAGGCCTACGGGATGCACCGTATCAACGTGACCGGAAAGAGCGACGGGAGCGCCCTTTGCATCCGGATTCATCGTTATGCAGACGGCGTCGCCTGATTTTTCAAAGCGCTGCTTTTCAATTTTCCAGCCGAACTTCTCCGCGATACCGATGATGTATTCGGAGGCATCGTCGACGCCCTCCTTATAATCGGTCGGACTCTCAATCGATGCGAAATTCACCCAATGGGAGACATATTCGGAGCTTAGCTCGTCTATTCTTTCGAAGATTTTCTCATATGAGCTCATTTGGTCTCTGTCCTTTCACCCCGCGAGCAATAATCGTTTGCGTTAACGTATACCAGAGGCTCCGCAGCCTTCGGAAATATCATATCTTTTGTATTCGTCCCCGTCAAGCGTTTTCCACAGGAACAGACCGTTTTCATATGTCATATAGCTGTGCGGGGAATTTTCCTTCGGTATGGAAACCGAGCCGGGGTTAATATAGACAACGCCGTGCTCCTCCGTACAATCGGGAACATGGGTATGTCCGTGGAGCAGAATGTCGCCCCCGCACATAGGCGGGAGCTTATTCAGATTGTAAACATGGCCGTGTGTCGCATAAATAAGTCTGTTTCCGGCATCGATTACCGCGTAATCCGCAAGCACGGGAAAATCCAGGACCATCTGATCGACCTCGGTATCGCAGTTGCCGCGAACGCACATAAGCTTAGCTTTAAGCGGATTTAACTGCTCTATAACCTTTTTTGGCGCATAGCCTTCGGGCAGATCGTTTCTCGGACCGTGATAGAGTATGTCTCCGAGCAGAATCATTCTGTCAGCCTTCTCACGGGAAAAAGCGTCCAAAAGACGGCCGCAGTATTCGGCCGAGCCGTGTATATCAGATGCAATAAGATATTTCATTTTTCTCCTATGAAGCTCCGTCGGCTTCGATTATGTCGATTTTATTTTTCTTGCTGCTCTTCTCACGGTGCAGCCGGGCCCCGATCGGTACCGTTTGCCGTCGATGCCGGAATCAAATAATTGCGGAGTCTCAGTCGACCGACAGTACCTTGTAGCCTGCTTCCTCTACGGCAGCCTTGAGAACCTCGTTGTCGACATCCTTGGAAAGGGTTACGACAGCTGTGCCGTCATTGTGGCTGGCAGCGGCGGATTCAACTCCGTCGATTGCTTCAAGAGCCTTTTTCGTGTGCATTTCGCAGTGCATGCACATCATACCTTCGATTTTCAGTGTTTTTGTCATCGTCTTTCTCCTTAATGAATTATTAATTTCTTTTACCGCAAGCCTGATTCTGTCATCCGGAACAGCGCCGCGTATCCTGCGGTCGTGCGATGACGAATACAGCTTAATCAGATTCAGTCTCAGTGCGTTGGAAACGACGCAGAAGCTCGAAAGGCTCATTGCCGCCGCTCCGAACATGGGATTCAGCTCCCAGCCGAACAGTGCGATGAAGCAGCCGGCAGCAAGCGGAATTCCGAGTGTGTTGTAAATAAAAGCCCAGAACAGATTCTCGTAAATATTTGTAAGTGTTCCGTGGGAAAGCTTTATCAGTGCGGGAATATCGCGAAGCGTGCTGTTGACAAGCACGATATCGGCAGCATCGATGGCAACGTCCGTTCCTGCGCCGATCGCTATACCGGTATCCGCGCGCGTGAGGGCGGGAGCGTCGTTGATGCCGTCGCCGACCATTGCCACCCGTCCGAGCTCACCGAGCTTAGAGACAACCGCTTCCTTTTCATCTGGCAGAACTCCGGCCACGACATTCTCAATTCCGGCTTCTCTTCCTATCGCAGCAGCGGTGCGCTCGTTGTCTCCGGTAAGCATTACAACTCCGATGCCGAGTTTCTTCAGCCTTGCGATCGCCTCGCGGCTGTCCTCCTTTACGGTATCCGCAACTGCAATGATGCCGAGCGCGATGCCGTCGCGGGCAAACATAAGGGGTGTCATCCCCTTTGAAGCGAGATCATCGGCCCGGGCTTTCATAGATACCGCCGAAGCGGTTTTCCCGGTAATGAAGCTCACAGAGCCTCCCATGAGCTTATGACCGTCAAGCACTGCGGTCAGACCGTTGCCCGGAAGTGCCGAAAAGCCTTCAACCTCCAAGGCCTTAAGACCGCGTTTTTCGGCCTCACGGACGACAGCGCCGGCAAGAGGATGCTCGCTCTTGATTTCAAGCGAATATGCCGCGGACAACAGCTCTGTTTCGCTTATTCCGTCAGCAGGCAGGATTTCCGTAACCTCCGGCTTTCCGTTTGTAACGGTTCCGGTCTTGTCGAGTGCTACGATTTTTACCTTTCCGGCTTCTTCCAGGGAGGCCGCGGTTTTAAACAGTATTCCGTGCTTCGCTCCGACTCCGCTTCCGACCATGATCGCGACCGGAGTGGCAAGTCCCAGCGAGCAGGGGCAGCTGATTACAAGCACCGACACCGCACGGGTAAGAGCATATTCGAAAGGACGTCCTATTATCAGCCATACCGCCAGAGTCACAACCGATATTCCAACAACGGCAGGCACAAATACACCGGAAACCTTATCCGCTATATTTGCAATCGGGGCCTTGGTTGCGGCTGCATCGCTGACCATTTTTATAATCTGAGAAATGGCGGTATCCTCTCCGACACGAGTTGCGCGGCATCTCAAGAAGCCCTGAGTGTTCACCGTCGCCGCGGAAACCTTTGAGCCCGGAGCCTTGTCAACGGGAATGCTTTCACCGGTAAGAGCCGACTCGTTTACGGAGCTTTCTCCGTCGATGACTTCTCCGTCAACGGGAATGCTCTCGCCGGGCCTCACGATGAATACGTCGCCGATTTTTACATCCTCAACGGGAACGGTTCTTTCTTCACCGTCAACGATGATAACGGCTGTTCCGGGTCTTAGCTTCATCAGCGATTTCAGAGCATCGGTTGTTCTTCCCTTGCTCTTGGCTTCAAGCATCTTTCCTACGGTTATAAGGACCAGAATCATGGCGGCGGACTCAAAGTAGAACTGGTCCATCCATTCCATCGCCGCCTCCGAACCGCCCGAAACCTGGGCCCCGGTCATTCTGAACAGCGCATAAATGCTCCAGAGAAATGACACCGATGATCCCAAGGCCACCAGGGTGTCCATGTTCGGAGCTCCGTGAATCACGCTTTTAAAGCCCGATACAAAGAACGTTTTATTGATTATCATAATAACGATGCAGAGCAAAAGCTGTACGAGCCCCATCGCCACGTGATTTCCCTCGAACCACGCAGGGACCGGCCAACCCCACATCATATGCCCCATCGAAAAGTACATAAGCACCGCAAGGAAGCCAACGCTTGATAGCAGACGCCGTACAATAACCGGAGTTTCGCGATCGGTAAGAGCGTCGTAATCAGAAGCCCCGGAGCTCTTTCCAGAGCTGCCGCCCTTGGATTCCGCTCCGTATCCGGCATTGCTGACGGCTTTGATTATTTCATCATCGGATGCGGTTCCCTCAACGCTCATGCTGTTGGTAAGAAGACTTACGGCGCAGGAGGTGACTCCCGGCACCTCTTTGACAGCCTTTTCGACATGAGCCTGACATGCGGCACAGGTCATGCCGCTGACATTGTATTGTTTCATTTACTCACCTGTTAATGATATAAAAATCAATTTGTCACGAATCGGTAACGGAGAGCGCATCGGCTCAGAGTCCGAATACGGAAAATGAGGATTATAAAGCCCGGGTCTCCGGTTTTTCGATTATGCCTCCGCCGAGGACCGTATCTCCGTCGTAAAGCACCGCCGACTGTCCCGGCGTTATCGCTCTCTGAGGCTCGTCGAACACTATTCGGACTCTTCCGTCAGGCAGCGGTTCAACCGTCGCGGGCTGCTCCCTGTGTCTGTATCTTACCTTTGCGCTGGCCCTGAACGGTTTGTCCGGAGCTGTTCCGGAAATCCAGTTGAAGTCCGATGCCGTAAGCTCCCGTGACATGAGATCCGCGTTCCT